>CAZUAM010000028.1:0-22199 GCA_964618095.1 uncultured Planctomycetaceae bacterium
CCTTCACCGCGACCGGTGTCAGCGGCGTCACCGCGGGCCCGCGCAGCACCGCCCGCACTGCTGGCACTCAAAGGCCAGCCCGACCAGTGCGGTCTTCGGCCGAACCAACCGCAGGAGTCGGTCGTAGTAGCCTTTCCCCTGTCCCAGCCGGCCCCCCCGGCGGTCGAAGGCCACGCCGGGCACCACGATCAGATCGACCTGAGAAACGTCGGCCTGGCGTTCCGGCCGGCTCCGCAAGTCGGCCCTGGGTTCGAGAATCCGGTGCGTGCCGGGGGCCAGCTCCTCCATACCTTCCAGGAAGAACAGCTCGATCTGTCCGCCTGCACAATACGGGACGACGATCCGCTTGCCGTCCCTCCAGGCGGTCGGGAGAAACCGCCGCGTGCGGACTTCGGGGCCCAGGTCCACGTAGAACATCACCGTCGCGGCGTAGACATATTCGGGCAAAGCGGCCAGTCTGCGGCAAATCCGCCGGCTGAGCCAGTTCTTGTTCGCCTGCCTCAGTCGATTGGCACGCGCACGCGCGCGGATCTCCCGCTTCACTCGCCGCCACTCTGTCGGCTGCTGCGCCATCAGGTCTTGTCCTCAAATGGTTGGAGCGTCTGCCGGACTGTCCCCAAGTTGTTTCTCGGTGGCTCCCAAGGTCCGGTCCGCAAGTCAGTAGCCGCCTTCGGCCAATTGGGCCTCGTTGAGTTCGAAAATCACGATGTCTCGATCGGGGAGCTCCTGTGCGTACTTGAATTTCTCGCTGTCGATCGGGACAGTTATCCCCTCGGGAAACATCTTCTTTTGCAGCAACAAGAACAACGTGTCGCGCCGGCGGTAGACTCGGAACGTGTCCATCACGTAGGTCAGGGTGTCGCTGAAGCTGTCGCCCACCCACAACACGTTGGGCTTCCACTGGCCGCCGGTTCCCAGGAGGTGTGGATGAGGCGTGGGCCCTTTGGTGACCCAGGGCGTCCAGAGGTTCAGCACGTCACCCAGGTCGTTGTCCGTGCCCGTACTGCTGCAATCGACCGTGACCGCCTTGCAGGAAACCTGCCTGAGGTCCTTGCCGGTCAGCTCCTTCAGTCGCGCCAGCATCTGCCCAACCACGAGACCGGCGCCGTAATAGGTCCAGTGGGTCCCACCACGGGCAAACAGTCGATATTCGGGATGGGCCTTCTTCTGCCGGCGGAAGAGCTCCACCGCGTCCACGCAATGAACTCCCTGCCGTTCGAGCAAGGGCATCAGCCGCTGGTAGTTCGACTTCCTCTGGGGATCGTGCTGGCGCAACGCATCGCGTTGGCGCCACGTCCAGTCGGGCAGGTATTCGGGGTAGTGCGCGGCCTTGCTGGGACTGATCACCAGCAAGAAGGTGATGTTCTTCTTCTGCAAGTCATCCTGGAACTCCTTCATGTCCGCGGCAAACCCCTGGAGGAACTTCTGGGGCGCGAAATCCAAGCCGAGAAAACTCTTGACGTAGTCCTCCTCATACAGCCAGTTGTCCTTCCCCAGAATGATCTGTTGGGGATTGGCGGTGGTGGGAACCTCGCGGAACAGGCTGAAGTTGATCTGGTTGTCGGTCTTGATCCAGGCAGATCGGAACCCCACGTGGCGGTCGATCCAACCCTCCTTCTGCTCCGTCCCCTGCACCTGCTTCTGAAACTGCCCGTCCCACCACGATTTGGGGCTGAGTTGCGGCGGCTCGATCGGCTTGAACACGCCGTGCAGGTAGGGCTCCGGCAGCGCCAGTTTCGGCAACAGCAGGCGAAACGCCGTCTGCACCGCCACGGCGGCCAGGAAGCCCACGAACAGCACCACACAGACGGCGGTCTGGATTCTCATGGAAAGGATCAAAAGCGAAAGTAAAGGAACGGATTGAAGTGGAGATTGGCCAGCGAGCAGACCGACAGCACCAGCAGCAACGTGGCCGCGGCAAACTTCGTCCAGAGCACCAGGGCACTCCCTTGCCGCCAATCTCTTTGCTGCAGCAGCCGATCGATCACCGGGAAAGCCGGCAGGAAACTGATCAGTGCGGCGATCGCCAGGACCACCGCCTCGCGGTTGCCCAACAGCGGCCGCCACACCACCTCCCCCTGGACGCGGAATACGCCGGCAAGGCCGCCGCTCTCACCGAACAGCCAAGTAACGTCTTCCCGGGCGTGGAAGATCGAGGGTAGGTCGGCCAGCCGGGTCAGATAGGCGCCCGCCTCGGCAATCGTCTGCTCGGGCTGCGTGCCCGCCTCGGCGATCGTTCCCTCAGAATACCCCCCCGCCTCGGCAATCCCCCGCTCGGAAAGCCCAACCCGGAAAAACACCCAGCCCACCGTGATCAGCAGAAACGTCAAGGGTACGGCCAGCAGCCTAGGAAACCTGGGCAGCTTCCATCTGGAGAGCATCTTCTCCAGACTCAGGAACAGGCCGTGATAGGCGCCCCAGGCCACAAACGCCCAGTCGGCTCCGTGCCACAGCCCTGACAGCAGAAAAACGATCCAGAGGTTGAGGTACATCCGCAGCCGCGGCACGCGATTCCCACCCAGCGGAATGTAGAGGTACTCGCGCATGAAGTTCGACAGCGAGATGTGCCACCGCCGCCAGAACTCGGTGAAGCTACCGGAGATATAGGGGCAGTTGAAGTTCTCCAGCAGCTCGAAACCCATCATCCGTGCCAGGCCGATGGCCATGTCGCTGTAACCGGAGAAGTCGAAGTAGATCTGGAAGGCAAAGCAGACGATACCCAGCCAGGCAGCGGTCGTGGGCAAGGTGGCGGCGTCGGCCGTAAACACCCGGTCGGCCACCGTTGCCAGGGCGTTGGCCACCAGCACCTTCTTGCCCAGCCCCAGACAAAACCGCCAAATGCCCGAATACACCTTTCCCCACGAGTGACTCCGGCCCGCCAGTTGATCCGCAATGTCGTGATAGCGGACGATGGGACCGGCGATCAGTTGGGGAAACATCGCCACGTACAGGGCGTAGGTGGCAAACGAACGGGCGGGCGGCACTACCCGGCGATAGACGTCCACGATGTAAGTGATCTTCTGGAACGTGAAAAACGAGATGCCGATCGGCAGCGCGATCCGCTGCCAGACGATCGACTCTCCGCCGAACTGCCAGAGCAGCGCGTTGAACTCCCCCACGAAGAAATTGGCGTATTTGAAAAACGCCAACAGGCCCAGGTTCAGCACCAGCGACGTACCCAGCATGAGCCGCCTCCGCAAGGTCCTCTCTTGCGGCGCCCGATCCAGCAGCCGGCTCAGCCAGTAGTCAATGGCGCTGGAGGCCAACAGCACAATCACAAACCGCGGCGCTCCCCACGCATAGAACAGGTAGCTGCCGGCCAGGGCAACCGAGTTACGGAACATGAGCAGCGGCGCGCGATCAACCTGCCGGCTCAGACAGTAGTCGATCGCGCCGCTGGCGTAGTAGAGGACCAGAAAAGCCGGCAGGAAAGCCACCAGGAATAACAGCGAACTGAATACCATCGACGCTTCCTACCCGTGCCACGCCGCTTGGGCCGTTCTCGGACCACCCTACCTCAGTAGTTCCAAATCTGCCATTTACCAAACACGGGTGGCCGGGGTCGACGGGCACTGACGCGAAGCGTTGGTCGGCGAGCCCCCGGAAACTCGGCCAACTGGGGGCTCGCTGCGCTCGACCCCAGCCACCCCTCGCTCAAATTTGGAAGTACTGAACCTGTATGGTTTCCGATAAACAAGCATAGGTCAAGTCCCGGCTGAGTCGGATCGTCGTCGCCGCAGCCAGACGAACGACAGCAGGGCACCCAGGTAGCAGACGACCCCAACCAGCAGCGCGGCGCTGATCCCGAAACAGATCGAGATGATCACGCCCACCACCGACCCACAGATCGACGTGGCCCCGTTGATGCCGAACAGCCAGGGCGTCAGTCCTGCCGCGTGACGGCTTGCGGCGCGCATTCCCAAGGGAAAACCCGTCCCCATCACCAGCCCCAGCGGCAGCAACAATCCGAAGGCAACGGCGATCCGACCCGCCGTCGGCAGGGCGTCCAGATCGAGCAACAGCCCGGGAGCCGCCAGCCCCAGCAGCAGCACCACGCCCACCAGGGCGGCCAGGCAGGCGGGGGCCCGCGGCCCTCGCAGCGGGTCTTTCACCAGCAGGCCACTGAGCCAACTGCCGCCGCCGGTGGCCGCCAGCATGCAGAAGAGCACCACCGTCATGCTGTAGATGGGATGGCCCAGGAACACGCTCAGCCGCTGGATCATGGCGATCTCCACCAGCATGAACCCCAGCCCGATGCTACAGAAGTAGACAAAAAGCGGCAGCGAGCCGCGAAGCGCTTGCCTGCCCGTCGTCAGCGTGGTCAGCGAAAGCGGCAAAATCACGCACAACCCGGTCAACGCCATCACCGTAACCAGCAGCGTGCCCAGGGTCAGGACGGCGTCCAGGTCCGGTTTCAGACTTCCTTCCTTCAGCTCCCCAAAGGTCCACAGATCCCGCGGGCGTATCATGGCGAAGAAGAAGGGGCGATCGTCGCCGGGCGGCGAAATATCGATCGGGAAGCCCTCGACGAAGGCCTCGAAGTCTCTGCCGGAAGCCAACTCCTCAAGTGTCTCGTCCGCGTGCTTGGATCGCTTGCGCGGGTCCGAGTGCGGGCTGAGCAGCACTTCGAACGCCATCTCGTCGGCAACGCGCTCGATCGTGTCGACGTCCTCCGATGAAAAGCGCCTGCGGCTGGCCAGCAGGGTGGCCAGCCCCGCAAGTTGCCCTCTGCTGAGATCCTTTGGGCGATGCACGATCATGAGGTGGTCGGCCGGGTTGGCGACCTTCAACTCCTTGAGGGTGGCCACCGCCAGCGAGGTCAGCCGATAGATTTCGCTCGGATCCTCCGCCGAGTGCCAGCGGCTGAAACTGATCACGCCGCGGTCGCTGAGCCGCTCGATCATCCGCTTCCAGGTTTCGCTGGTGTATAGCGCGTTTTCGGTCAACACGTAGGCCCCCGCCGCCGTCGCCGCCCAGGTGTCGATCAGCGACACCTGGATCACGTCGAACTGCCGGTCGGTTCGGGCGATGTAGCTGCGGGCTTCGTCGTTGACGAAGGTCACGCCGGCAGCGCGGTCAAGGTGGCCGGTGAAATCCCCAAATTCTCCGTTGACGGCTTCCAGAATGGCCTCGTTGATCTCCACGCCCACGATCTCGGGTTGCCGGCCGAGAATCTCGGACTGTCCGAAATACAGAGCCGAGAGGACATCCCGCCCACCACCCGGCCCGACCACCAAGACCCGGGAGCCCGGGCGGATGTAATGGACGAGGTTGGTCACGTCGTAACGCAGGTATTCCAGCGGCTCCAGATTCTCGCCGTCGAAGTGCGTCAATACCGTGCCGGCCGAAGCGTCGACGTTCAGCCACTTCTGCTCGATCGGCCCCTCGTACTCGAGGCGCTCACTCAGCCCCCAGCCGATCGGTATGGTGCCGGCGTTCCACACCGCCACGCGCGAGTAGGCGTTCCAGCGCTCGTAGATCGGGGGGTCTTTCTTTTCATCCTTGCTATCTTTGAACGGATACAGGCGAAGAAACTCCGCCCGGTGGCCCTCCGTCGAGGTGCTCAACGAGACCGGAACGACCAGCACGAACAACGCGATCAAGCTCAGCAACGTCGCCCGCCGTGCCCCCGTGTTCAGCAGAAACCACAGCGCCCCAAAGGCGGCAATTGCGGCCACGTCGAGGATCAGCGTGGGGGCCTCGATCCAACGCGAGACCACCGCCACCAGCAGGCAACCCAGCCCCGCCCCGACCAGGTCCGTGGCGTAAAGCTTTCCCAGTTGCGCAGGAAACCGCGTGAGGGCGATCGTCACGCACACCCCGCTGGCAACAAACGGCAGCGAGAGCAACGCATAGTTCGCAGCCGTCAGCCAGACGTGATCCAGCGCTGCCCGCGGACCGAGAAACGGCAGCCGCACGTGGATCGCGAAGCTCAGCACGATCAGCACGCCAAAGCAGGAGCCCGCCAGGGCCATCCGCTGGGCGGCGGCGGCCGCCGGGAACAGGCGCGGCAAAAGATAGACCAAAATCGCCCCCACGGTCATCCCGAACATGGTCACCGAGATGGCCACGAACGTGTAGTGGTACCACATCGTCACGCTGAAGATCCGCGTGAGCAACAACTGGTACGCCAGCGTGCAGAGCGTGGTCAGCAGCAGCCCGACGTACACCCCCGCGCCGGCCCGTTCGGTGGGGCATTCTGACGTCCCACCGACGGGAGGTGGAGCGTCTCCGTTCACGGCGGCAACAACGGTCTTATCTGTTGGCATAGGATCCGCGCGGCAACTCGATGACCTTGTTTGGTGAAATGTGCTTCATCCAAGAAGCACTCGGGCCGGTCTTTGAATTCTGAATAGAGGTCGACCACGGAGACACCCTTGTCCCGCTTGTCCCGGCCAATCTCGATCGTGGCGGCAACGTAGCCCGGGGCAAAGTTCTTCCACCACGATTTGTCGGGGGACGTTCCCGTAAAGGGGCGCGTCAGCAAGACACACTGAATGCCGTGGCGCTGGGATATGGCGATGATCTCGTGCAGGTTGTCTCGATACTCTTCCGGGCTGACTCGAAAGACCAAGTGCTCATCCGTGCGGCTTCTCCCGCGTGCGGCAAGCCCTTCCCAACCTCCCAAAAGAAGCTGACCGGTCTTGGTCTTGAAGATCGGGGAACGGGGAATCGCCGAGGCGAATTCTGCATCGGAAATCACCACCTTGTGCGCGTCATTACCTCCGAAACTTATCAAGACCATGTCCGGTTCGTAGCGGAGGATTTCCTTCAGCCGCTCCAGCCCCTGAAAGGACGAATACCCCCAAACACCCGCATTGACAACCACCACTTCCCGATCCACTGAAGTCAAGCACTCTTCCAGGACTGCCGGCCAGTCGAAGCGACGGTTGTCTGGGGCCTCGTCCTTCTCATCCCATCCCAAGGTGTTGGAATCTCCGATGGCAAAAATGCGAAACTCGCCCGCCCTCTTGGCCTCAGATAGCTCTCTTCCTCGGAAACCTTGTGAATTGAATGCCGGGTAGTCCTCATTGGGGCGCCAGATGAGCTTCGGATCGTGACGGAAATGCTCGTCCTTGAACGCGTGGTAGGACCTCACGTAATCCGCCTCCGTGACCACGTCTATTCTCAGCGGGGTGTAATCGTAATCGATCACCCGCAAGATCGCCTCGCACGTCAGGACCGCCAAACAGAAGGAGAAAAACGAAAGGAGGAGCTTCGTGCGAAGCCGGTAACGTCTTGCTGTCCGGGAACTCACTTATGCCTGGTCCTTTCGCCAAGGGACCTCGCCGCAGCCGGCCTGGCGGTTGACGGTCCGGGCGAGCACGAACAGCAGGTCTCCCAGGCGGTTCAGATAGGCCGTCAGGTTGGGGGAGCCTTGCTGCCCGCCGTCGCGTGCCAGCGTGACCAGCCGGCGCTCCGCCCGGCGGCACACGCTGAGGGCCAAATGCAATCCGGCAGCCGCTCGGTTGCCGGTCGGCAGGATGAACTCCCGCACCGGCGGCAGCTCGCGATCGCACCGGTCGATCGTCTCTTCCAGGAATCGGACGTCTGACGGGCTGATTTGCCGATAGGGCCGGACCGAGGGATCGGCACCGGCGGTCTCGGCCGAAAGTCTTAGCAGATGGTGCTGGAGGCGCTCCAGCAGCCGGTCGACCTCATTGCCCAACGATTCGGCCCGCACCACTCCCAGCAACGCGTTAAGCTCCTCGACCGCTCCCGAGGCTTCCAACACGGCCGCGTCTTTGGCAACGCGGCGTCCGCCGGGCAATCCCGTCTCTCCTCGGTCGCCCCCTCGCGTATAGATCGCCACTAGGTCCCCTCCTGGTCGCATTTCAAGGCGGCGTGCCATGCCCACGAGAAATGCTGTCATGGCACCCGCGCTCGATCGGGCCCTCAGATGACGTTCACCATCTTGTTGGCATAGTCTTTACCGGACGTCGGCGGAGGCAGAGGCTTCCCCTCTTTCTTGTAGAGCCCGACCGTTTCCTCGACGAGCTCGCACAGCTCGGCAAAGACCTGTTGTTCGTTATCTCCGTGGCAGCCACCATAAAACAGCCCGGGACAGCTACCCACAAAACATTGGTCTTTTTCCGACCACTCAACGATCTTCACATAGCGTGCGTTTGCTTTCATTTCTTGGACTCCTCAATGGCCGCCCGAACTGCGTTCTCCTGGTAATGCTTGGTGTCATCTCCGGGCTTTCCCGCTATGGTGACTATCTTGGCGACGTTGGGATGAACGAAGTTCCTGTGGTCACCTCTGCCACCCCGATCAACGAATCCTGCGGCCTCAAGGTCGCTTATCAACTCTCTGATCTTCTTCGCCACTTCAACGCGTCCATTTCCGTTTTCATGCCACTCCTATCGCGATTGTAGTCGACCCATCCGTCGCCGGTCAAGCCAGTCCCCCTTTCGGGGCTGCATCCCGTCGGGGTTAATCGCATAGTTCTTTGGGTCGGCTCGCGGGCAGCGTCGCACGGTCCGCGCCGGCTTACTCCACCTCCAGGACCTCAATCTTCAACCGCCCGATCACCTGGATCACCGGCAGGAAGCTGCTGTAGGCCGAGGCGCCTTTGAGACTGCTGTGGGCCAGCTTGAGGTGGGCCGCACCGATGCCGCCCCGGCCCAGCGTGGCGTCGATCGGGATCCAGCGGCCGCCGACGTAGACCTCGTTCCACATGTGATAGCCGAACGACTGATTGCCCTGCATGTAGACCAGGCCCATGGCCGCCCGGGCGGGGATGCCTCGGGCTCGGGCCAGCGCGGCCAGCAGCACCGCGTGCTCGGTGCAGTCGCCCGTCGGGTTCTCGGCCACCTCCGCCGCCGTGGCGAATGCCTGCGAAAAGCCCTTCTTGGTAATCAATTGGCTGACGTATCGCTCCAGCGCCACCGCGATCTTCCACGGGTCCTTCTCCGTCCCGGCCGCATTTCGGGCCATGGCCACAATCTTCGCGTTGTCGCTCTGAATCAGGTTGTTCGCCTGCCGGTCGTCGTCACGCGGCGGGTCCTTGGGGGCCTTTGGGTTGCCGCCCGGTCGGCCGCCGCGGAGCGCATAGACGGTCACCTCGGCCGTGTGCGCGTCGATCGAGTTGACCTGCTGGGAATGTCCCGAGACGAATACCTTCGCCGGGTCGTCACCTTCGAGCCGCACCCGGTACCGGATCCGCCCGGTGCCGTGCGCGTTGGGCAACCGGCGGTCGAGCTTGACGGCCAGGTCCCAGAGCAGGTCCAGATCGAGCGAGTCCGGCTCTTTCAGCGCCAGGGCCTTGGTGACCCGAACCTTCTCGATATTCATCGCCACGATCCGGGTCTTCAGGGTATCACCCTTGCGGTCCGTCCACGTACTTCCCTTGAGCGTTTGGCCGTTGTCAAAGCGCAGCTCGGTATCGATCCGCAGCAGCTCCCGGGTGCCCGCCGGCAGCTTGACCGACTCGTAGTCCTTGGCAGCCATCGTGACGGTGGCCAGTTGATTGAAGCCGGGGACCAGGAGACGGAGGGTTCGCTTCCCGCCGGGCTGCATCGGCCGGCGCCGCAGCGACTCTTCGGCGGCGAACGGCCCGCCGTAGTCGGCCGACCAGGGGATCGACGCGGCGATCTTCTTGCCCTGGGTGCTGGTCTCCATTTCCAGGCGGTCGCCGCCCGCCCGCCCGACGGTCCGCATGGGGCTCGGGCCAAGTTGCATCTCGCACTCGAACCGAAGCAGCTTTCCCTCGGGCGTCTCGATGCTGGCCACCCGGCTTTCCGGCTTGATCCGCTCGCCCGCCCGCTTTACGTCCATGTAGTCCACCGTCTCGATCCGCACCGCCTTGCGGCCCGAGTGGGTCACGTTCGTGACGGTGGTTCGGGCGTATCCTACGCGCGATCCCATGATGTAGGTGACGTCCCAGGTCTCGCGGATTGGTGCGGAAGCCGTTTGAGCCCGTGTGGCCGCTTGCTCGGCGGGTCTGCCGGAGGCCGCCGGCGTGGAGTCGGAACAGCCGGCCGCCGTCAGGCAGACCAGTAGGCCGGCAAGTACCCAGAAACGCATGACGCGGAGTCGGGTGAAGCTCATGACTATCGGTACTCCAAGGATTCGGTCTGCGTAAGCGGTCCCGCTTCTGCCCAAGTTTACCGGCTGGGCCCGTCCAGGGCCAGCGCAGTTGACCACAGCCAGTTTAGCGGCCGCCGGTACGGCGGCCTTCGGCTCTACCGCATACCCGGCCGGCGGCCGACAATTGAGCTCGACCGGCAGGCAAACTCTTCGCGATCTGGACAGCTTCGCGCCGGCCGAAAAAGTTTCTCCGGCGAATCGCATTTCGCCGGCACCGGCCGGTTTTCCGGGTGCTAGACTAGCGTAGACGGGCTCCGCTACCGGTCTGCCCGAGGAGCCGGGTAGGTGTCGGCGCCGCAGACTGCCCGGCGCGGTTGCCGGGTCGGTTGTGGCAAGCGTGCCGGTTGTTCCGTTTCTGCCGAGGGCGGCCCGGTAGGCGGCGATGAAGTGTGCCACCGGCCGTACGTCGGAGACAAAGCATAACCTACGGTTTTTTAGAGGACTCCCAGTTGCGGCTCCGCCGCCCCCGTTGCCGGTAAGAGCCTTTTGCCAAGCGAGTGAAAAGCACCCATGGGCTTCCTAAAAGAATTCTTCCGCAACGTATTCCGCGAAGGCTCGATGCCGCCGGGCACCAGCAGCTTCGAGCACCTCAGCGAGGAGGAGCTGGAAGCTCACCTGGGAGTCGCCCGCTACGGCGACTTCGTTCTCACCGAGGCCGTGCGGCCCTCCTACGATCTTCAGGTGGTCCCCAGCCAGGGCTATCGCCACGATTCCTATCACGACGAGCAGAATCGAACCAAGGTGCCCGTGCTGATGGCCGCCGTCTCCAACGAACACCTCTTCGAGACCTTCATGGACCTCCTGGACCCCCTGGGCCCCGTGATCGACGTGGTGCTGGAAACCAGCCACAACCGGGGCAACAACGGACATACCGACCTGTACCGCGAACACATCGACGTCCCGGTGTTCAAGAGCATCCTTTGGGAATACGAGGACCTGCTGCTGAACGACGGCTGCGCCGGACTGGCCGTGCTCAATCCGGACGTCCCGCAGGAAATCCAGTTCGATGAACACAAGCTGTTGATCGTCTACGGCGAGCGGCTCGGCCAGTTCGAGGAGATCCTCGGCCGCCGGAACGTCGCCTGCGACGAACAGTTGAAGTTCATCACCGAGGCCGAACACGTCCACTCGTCCAGCGACCAGTACAGCCAACAGTTCGACGAGCTGAAAACCCGCCTGGGCATGGATTGCGGGTATATGTGAGAGAGGGATTGGGGATTGGGGATTAGGGATTGGGGGGCAAGGCCGGAGGGGTCGCGGCTTCTCGTTTAGCGGTCGCCGGTACGGCGACCTGGACCTGCCGACCCACCCACTACTGCTCGGAATCCTCTTCGCTGACCACCCACTGCCGCAGCCACACCCCGTCTTCGCGCAGCTCCTCGAGCGTCTGCTCGATGCCCACAAACCGGCGGCGGAAACGCCGCCAGGCCAGCCAGCCTCCCGCGACCCCGCCGATCAGCAGGCCCAGATCGAAGATCAGCAGCCACTCGACGAAGGAGATCCCGTTGCCCGCTGGGTCTGCCAGAGCCCCGGCCGCGGCCACCGCCAGGATCGGCAGGGCCGTAAGCAGCATCACGGCGAAGATCAGCAAGGCGATCGCGACCCGTTTGATCTGCCCGACGGCCGCCTCCACTTCCAGCCTGGCCAGTTGCCAGCGGAGCGTGACCGTCTGCCTCAGATCGGCTTCAAGGGAGCCGATCTGGTCCTTCAACTCCGCCAGCAGGGGGCGCTCAGACTGGGTCATCGTCGGCTCCGGTGGTTTCGGCCGGGCGCGGCTGGGGGGCGGAATCGGTCCAGATTTGCCTGAGTTCCCGCCAGATCCGACCGGCGGCCCCCTCGGCGGCACGCCTCAGCAGCCTCAGCCCCAGCCAGCGCGACACCCGGCCGGTCGAAAGCCCCGCCGAGGCGGCCAGCCCGAACCCCAACGCCGCCGTCACCGCGTAGCCGGGATAGCTCCGCACGTACGCCCGCCACGAGACCAGCCGCCGGGCCTCACGTCCGGCTAAGCGGATGCGGCCGTCGATTCGCCGCCGCAGCCGCCCGATCCGCAGCCGCAGATCGCGTTTCCTTCGTTCCTGTTCGGCATCAACGACCCGGGAAGACATCTGGATGGGGGATTTCAGATTGGGGATTTCAGATTTCGATCCGTCGATCCACAGCATTCAGCAGTCGCCGGCACGGCGACTCACCCGTTTAGCAGTCGCCGGCACGGCGACTCACCCGTTTAGCAGTCGCCGGCACGGCGACTTACCCTGCGCTGACCGCTCCTCACTGCCACTATCCACTGCCCACCATCCACTGCCCACCGACTACCGCCGGAACAGCCGTCCCAGGAAAAAGCCGATCATGGCGGCCACGATCACGCCGGGGCCGGGATACTTCTTGACCAACCCCAACGTGCCGTCGATCAGATCGCCCACGCTCTTCTCCCGCACGGCCTTCAATCGATCGGTGGCCTCTTGCCGCACCTTCTGGTAGAGCTGTTGGGCCTTTTCCAGCTCGGCCTCCGCTCGCTGCACGGCCTCGGCGGCCTTTTTCACCCGGGGCGACCGGTCGGTGTCCTGGTCCGCCGGCTCTCTCCCGGGTGTATTCGTTTCCGGAAGACCGGACGATCCCTTTGCTGTCTTCTTCTTTCCCACGATGCTCTCCCCCAACGGCCAGAGGAAGGAACGGCTCAACTCTACCTACTTTTAGAGCGTACCTTACTGCGCAACCGCGGGAAAGCCAAAGTCCGGAGGACGCCCCCGTCCAGAGACCGGCTACAACTCATCCAGCCGGCAGAATCGACACGCGGCGAAGTGCCCAGCGCAGCGGAAAAGGGCGGCAGTCAAACTGCCGCTCTGAGGTGGGTGGCCAAATCGGCGAGCCGCGGGATTTATCGCGGCACAGACCATCCGCGGAAACAAGCCCCGCGGCTCGCCGTTTGTACGATCACGGTTCGATCAGGTACGCCCGATCTGCAATGTTCAGCAGCAGCGGTTCGTCGAAGACCAGGTACTGGGCCATCTTCTTGCCGTGGCGTCGGGCCAGGGCGAAGTAGTCGTCGCTGAACTGCTTGACCCGCGTGGCGTTGGCCTCCTGTTCCTTGGTCACCAAGGAATCGACCCACTGACCCCGCCGCTGGTAGAACGTGCGGTTGCCGATGTTGCGGACGTTCTGGCCGGCGATTTGGGCCTCGCGCTTGGCCTGTTCGGCCACGCCCGGGCCGGGACGACCACCGGCCCGGCTGCGAAGGACCCCACTGGCTGTTGCGCCGCCGAAGAAGGCGTCGGCTGCCTCGGCGGCGGGTTGCCCGCCGGCAGGGGCAGCCGGCGCACGGTCGGCACGCTGGAAACTGCCCTTCATCGCCCGCTGGGCGAATCCACTCCGGCCCTCGGCCAGGTTCAGCACGCTCAGCCGCTCACCGGCCCGTCGGACGTTCCCCGCCAGGTCGTGAACGCTCGTGTTCTCATCGGCCATAAAGGAGGTGTAGGGCGTGAGGATGCCGTGCCGGGTGGAGAGCTTGACCAGCTCCTTGATCAACTCCTCATTCTTGCCCTTCAGGTCCAATTCGGCGAGGATCTCGCCCACGCGGCGGACCGCCCAGAGCTTTTCGATGAACCCATGGGTCTCATCGTCGCTCTTCTGGACCAGCTCGGCCGGGAAGTCGAACTTCTGCTGCTTGCCGCCGACCGATCCTTGCACAATCACCTTGGCCGTACCCGTCTTCTTGTACCGCCCCACCACCACCAACTGCTCGCCGGCAAACAGATCGAACGAGTCCTTGGGATAAACGCGTCCCACCGGCTTGCCCTCTTCCGTCTTCACCTCGTCGAACACGAACTCGATCTTCACGTCGGTCATCACCGGCGATTCGATCCGCCGGTAGAGCCGGCTGACGCGGTCCTCGATGTCCTCGTCGGGGCGGACGTACTCGCTCTGGCCGAAGTTCTCCCGGACCAGCTTGTCCAGCAGCCGGCTGTTGACGTCGTAGCCCACGCCGAAGCTGAACACCCGCGCGCGGACCTTGTTGGCCTCCTTGGCGTTGGCCACGATCTTCAGCTCGTTGGTCTCGCCGGCGGTGGGCAGCCCGTCGGTCAAGAAGACCACGTAGTTGGGCCGGCTGGAGTCCTGAAGTTGGCTTAACGCCGCTCGCAGCGCCCCGTCGATGTTGGTGCTGCCGCCGGCGTAGATTCCCTCGATGAATCCCAGGGCGGCCTTGCGGGTTTTGTCGTCGAACCGCTGCAACTCGGGCCGGAACGTCTCCACCTGGCTGTCGTAGGCCACGATGTTGAACAGGTCGCCCTCGCGGAGATTGTTCAGCACGTATCTCAGCGCGCCCCGGGCCTGCTCGATCTTCTTGCCGCTCATGCTGCCCGAGCGGTCCACTACAAAAACCACCGTCTTCTTGGGCCGCTTTTCGTCCGGGGCCTCGATCTTGGGGCTGGCCAAGAGCAGGAAATAGCCGTCCCGCCCTTTGTCGGGCCGGTAGCTCAGAACCCGCGTGCTGACCTTCCCCTTGCCCACGTCGTACAGCAGGCGGAAATCGGAAGTGGGGACCTCGTTCTTCTTCGTGTAGGTGACCGTGGCGTGGTTGTCGTCGGGCCGCTTGATCTCGACCGCGTGGGTGGGGCTGTAGACGTTCTTGATCTCGTTCCCGCTCTCGATCGTCGCCCGAATACTGACCTTTTCCACCGCGTGGGAAGTGTACTTGGCCGTGCTCAGGGGAAACAGGAAATCGGTCAACCCTTGCTGCTTGCGGCACATCTGCGAGTAGCGCAGCGACACCGTCCGGCTGGCACCCGCCGGGACCGGAAACACGCTGGTCTTGAACAAACCCGTGCCCATCCACTCCAGCAGGGCCGGGTCCTTGTTCTTGCGGACGATCTGCTCGTACAACCTTCGGGCCTCCTTGGCCTCGAGCAGCTTGGCCGGGTGCTCCTTGCCGTCGATCAACAGCATCATCCGCTCCACCGCCCCGTCGTAAGGCAGCGGAAAGACGAACGAGACCTCCATCTCCCGGCTGCCCGTGTTCACAAACGTCTGCGACACCTGCACCTGGGCCACCTGGTCGATCAGCCGGGCGTTTACGTCCAACTGCTTGATCTTGTAGGTGCTCGGTGGAATCGGGCGGGGACGGGGAATCGGGTGAGGCGGGCGCGGCGGATGAGGCGGCGGCCAGATGATGTGCGGCCGGGGCAAACGCGCCTGCCGGTCCGGAGCGATCACCACCAGCAATCCCTGGGCCTGGACAACTGCCGGTACCAGGAACACCAAAAGCGCCATCAGTCGGCAAAGCGGCCGGGTCATGATCACGTCTCCTTCTGTTAGAGAATGGGGAGATCCCCGGGGAATTCATACCACCAGTAGGCACCCTCAGTCGCCGGCCAGGCCTCGCCACGGCCCGGTCGGCCTGACTAGACGCCTCCTATAGCCTACATCCATCAGACGATTTCCGACAGACAATAGTTCCCTCCGTGCGGTAACCGGGTTCGGTCAGATCTGAACTCGAATCATGGGCTCACGCCCCCCCCGTCACCCACCTCCACAGTGGGGTCAGCCGGGAAAGCCAGTCAAGCTGGGCAAACTGTCCAACCACGCCTCTCACCCGTTTCCCAACTCCTGTTTGACCGTAAAGACCCGGGTGCTATGATCATGTTAGATTCCCTGTCGCTGTCCGCGTTTCTTGCGGGTTTTTAGGATTTCTTCACGCTGCGAGAAAGGAAGAACGCAATGCAGACGGCCAAGCAACTTTCGGTCACGTTGGTCAACAAGCCCGGTCGACTCGCTGCTTTGCTGGCGGCACTGAACAAGGAGAAGGTGAATCTTCGGGCGTTTGCGGTGATGGATTCCGGTGAGCGGGGAACGCTTCGGTTCGTGCCCGACGACTTCCCCGCCGCCAGAGAGGTCCTGGAGAAAGTAAACCTCCGCTTCGAGGCGAGCGACGTGCTGCTGGTCGAAGTCCCCAGCCAGTCGGGGGCATTTCGCAGAATCTGTGAGCGGCTGGCCGCCGACCACCTGAACATCGGCTACGCCTACTGCTCGTTCAACTCCGGCGGCGGGGCCAAAGGAGGTGTCCTGGCGGTCATCAAGGTCAACGACCTGGCCAAGGCCCAGCGGGTGCTGAGCGAAAACGGCACCACCGCCCGCCGTACGCGTCCCGGTCGCCGCCCGGTCCATGCCAGGTAGGGTTGAGAGTTGAGGGTTGAGGGATGAGGGATGAGGTTTGAGGGTTGAGGGGTGAGGGGTAAGGGGGAGGGACCGATGGCTTCACCCGCCTCCGGTCATGGCCTGTAAATAGCCGGCCCGCAACGCGGGGCGGTAAGATTCAGTCGTGGGAGGCTATCCGCCACAGACCCTCTTGACGTCGTCCCACAACGCCGGCGACACGTCATGAGGTCGCCCGGCTGCGACTGCTGCCAAGGTTTTGTCAAAAGAGCCCCCCACGAAACGCGGCCAAGGCCGCCGCCACAATTGCCAGGGAGAGCTTGGCTGCCCCCGAGCGGCGCTGGCGGACATCGCAACCTTCCCCAGTTTCCCATTCCCCCATTTCCTCCTTTCTCCTTTCGTCGTCGGCCTTGACGACCCATGGCTGGCGGAGTCGCTGACCGCGACAGTCAGCTCGGCCTTCGAAGGCGGCCGTACCGGCCGCCGCTAAACGTCAGCCTTGGTCAGCCTTCCTACGCCGTTTCTGGCCTTGCCGGGGCCGGCCGTTCCTGCGAGACTACCGCCCCATTTCGGACCGATCACCTCTTCCGGCGGGGTCGTCATGCGCGGCTTGCTTGCCACCGGACTGTTGCTGGCCACGGTCTCGGGCTGTGCGCCGAGTTCGTCCTGGACAGCCCCGCCGGGAGTGCCGGTGACCGTCTTCCACGACAACCCCACGCTGCTGCCGGTCGCCGACGCCGAGTGTGCCTGGGAAACGGTGGTGGACGTGGTGGACGATTACTTCAAGATCGAGCGGGAAGAGCCGGTCCGCATCGTCGGCGACATCCTGACCGAGGGCCGCCTGGACACCTACCCCAAGGTCGCCGCCACCATCCTCGAGCCCTGGCACGCCGATTCGGTCGGACGCCAGGCCCGAATCGAAAGCACGCTCCAGTCGATCCGCCGCCGGGCCGTGGTCAGGGTCATGCCGGCCGAGGGCGGGTATTGGGTCGACGTGGCCGTCTTCAAGGAGCTCGAAGACGTCCGCCGGCCCGAACATGCCACCGCCGGCGCCGCCACCTTGCGCTACGACGGTTCGTTGACGCGGGTGGTCAATCCGGTAGGCGAGCAACAGATCAACCAGGGCTGGATCCCCCAAGGCCGCGACACCGCACTCGAACAACGGATTCTCGGCCACCTGCTGGCACGATCCGGCCAAGCGGGCCTCCCGATGTTCTCCCCCGTGGTCCGGGGCAGTGACCATTGAACAAGCACCAGTGGCGAACTCAAGACCGCTGGTCACTCGTCATTCGCAGCCCGTCGCGCTTCTACCCCGTGACCGTCGGCTGGCCGGCGGGGAACGGATACGGCGCAACGGGTGCAAGCGGCGCGGGCCGCTTTCCCGTAGCCTTGGTGACCGTGGGCAACTTCAACGTGAAGGCCGTTCCCTTGCCCACCGTGCTGTCCACGCGGATCCGGCCGTGATGGGCCTCGATGATATCCCGGCACATCGACAGCCCCAGCCCCGTGCCCCCCTTGCCGCTGGCGTCGGGGCCGCTCTTGGTGGTGAAGAAGGAGTCGAAGATCCGCGGCAGTTTGTCCGGCGGAATGCCGCAGCCAAAGTCGCGGACCACCAGGTCGATCATGTCGTTTGCGGCGTCGTACAGGAGCTTGATCGACAGTCTGCCTCCCTTGGGCATTGCCTGGCGGGCGTTGATCAACAGATTCAACAGCACCTGTTGGATCTGGTTTGCATCGACATAGGCCTCGGGGATCGGCTGGAAGCGCTTCTCGACCGCAATGCGGTACTTGTTCATCTCCCGCTGGAGCAGCACCATTGTGTTTTCCACAAGCTGGGCCAGGTCGGTTGGCTCTTGGCCCGTGGAGCGGCGGCGGGCCAGGCCCAGCACGGTGTTGGTGATCTTGGCCGCCCGGTTGCCGGCGACGAGGATCTTCTCGAAGGCTTTTTCCCGGGTGGCGTTGTCCTTGTGGCGCATGCCCAGCTTGGCGTAATTGATGATGGTCATCAACACGTTGTTGAACTCGTGGGTGGTCGTACCGACCAACTCGCCCAAGGCGGTGAGTTTTTGGGCCTGGGCAAGCTGCTGCTTGAGGATCTCGACCTGCTGCTGCACACTCAGACTCTCGGCGTCGCCGCTTGCTGTCACCGTTGACTCCCAACTCTGGTTGAAGCCCCTGACCGCTAGAGGTCCGCACGGAACACTAGATTCACTTCCTTACCCGGTCGCCGGTTTTCTCGCTGTTTTCCCGGAATCCTGTGTCTTAACTCTTTGCGGGAAAACCACTTAGCCCTTGGGACCGTATCGTCGAACACGGCTGGGCAACTGTAACCCAAGCCGGTATAATCCCGTTGCCGGCCAAGGAGGCTGGCGAGATGGAGAAGCTGGGATGCACACGGTAGAGCTGCTGGAGCATGCGCTCGACCTGGCCGACCGACTGGGATACAGAGTCCGGCAGGAATGGCTCGACGGTCTCACCGGGGGCGGCTGCGAACTCCGCGGTCAGAAGATCCTCTTCCTCGACCTGGCGCTGGGGCCGGAGGACCAGCTCGATCAGGTCCTCGACACGCTCCGTCGCGAACCGGACTCGAACGGCTTACCCATGCCCCATAACTTGCGCGAACTGCTGCGGGTGCGGAAGAGCGCATAACGCTTGCATGTAAAGCCGCGGCCAATGGCCGCGGGATTTTCCGCGACCGATGGTCGCGGCTTTACGTCGCCGCGTACAGGCCGTGGGTCTCGATGTACTTCTCCACCGCACGGGGGGCCTGATAGCGGATGCTCAATCCGGCACGCACCCGGCGGCGGATCTGCGTGCTGCTGATGCCGATCTCCGGCATCTCGACCTGATGGCGGCGGATCTGGTCGACTCCCTCCGGCGAGACGACCCGGCTGAGGCAGTTCAGATCGACCGGCTCCGTCCCCGACCGGCGGACCACGATGGCGGTGGCCAACTGGCACACCCGGGCGGGCTCATGCCAGCCGGGCAGGTCGTGCAGCATGTCGGCCCCCAGCAGGAAAAACAGCTCGCCTTCGGGGTCTTGCCGGCGGAAATGGGCCAGCGTGTCGACCGTGTAATTGATCCCCCCGCGATCCGCCTCGTAGCGGCTGACCGAAAACGCCGGGTGTCCGGCAATCGCCAGCTCGAGCATCTCGATCCGTTCGGCCGCGGGCGTCAACTGCCGGTTGCGTTTATGCGGCGGGACGGCCGCCGGCAGAAACCACACCGCGCTGAGCCGGCACTGCTCCCGGCAACTTTCGGCCAGCAACAGGTGCCCGTAGTGCACCGGGTCGAAGGTCCCGCCGAAGAGTCCCAATCGCATGTCCTTCTCCAGCCTTGAAAGCCCGTCCTCCAGGTGAGATATTGCTCTTATCGTATCATAGGTTGACGTAGTTTCCGAGGTGTTCCGTCGGCAAGACACGCCTTGCGAGTCCGGTTGACCGTTTAGCGGGGCCGCTTGCGGCCCGTTGCCATGTTCACCGAAACCCGACAGAAACGGGCGGCAAGCCACCCCGCTAAACCCATCAATTTGACTGTGTCGGAACAGTAGACTGAGGGCCCAGCACGCATCGCTTGTCCACTACTGCACGGTTGCCCCTGATGTCCGACGTCCAACGTACCCTGTTCAACACCCAGCCCGAACCCTGGGAAGAGGACGACCAGGGGGAACAACTGGTCGCCGCGGTCGTTTTTCCCAAGGGACCCCACCAGGAGTTCGACTACCTCGTGCCCGACGCCCTGCGTGAGACTCTCCAGCCGGGCTGCCGAGTCCGGGCCCCGTTGGGACGGGGAAACCGGCTGGCGGTCGGCTATTGTGTTCGGATGGAGAGCCGGCCGGTCGGCTCCCGGCGCCTCAAACCGCTCCATGAGCTGATCGACCGCCGCAGCCTGCTCTCGCCGGCGATGCTCCGGCTGACCGCCTGGATTGCCGAGTATTACCTCTGTGGCTGGGCCCAGGTGCTCGAGGCGGTGTTGCCGGCGGGAGTCCGCGTCCAGGCCGGCACGCGGATGACCACGCTGTTGAGCGTCGATCCGGAGGTGGCCGGCCGCCCGGGCACGATCGATCTGCCCGAAAAACAGGCCGCCGTGATGAAGGTCCTCGCCCGCGCCGGCGAGCCGCTCACACCGGGCCAGTTGGCCCGGGCCGCCAAGTGCACGCAAAGTCCAATTACTGCCCTGCGGCGTAAGGGATTGATTCGCTCCCGGACGGGCCGCGTTCCGAACCAGCCTCCCCCCGAGCCGGCAGCCCCCGCCGAAAAACATCTCGTACCCAACCCCAACCAGCAGGCGGCGTTGGACGTGATCCTGGCCGCGCTCGTCTCGCGCAAACACCGGACCATCCTGATCCACGGCGTCACCGGCAGCGGCAAGACCGAGGTCTACATCCAAGCCATCCAGGAGGTGATTCATTTCGGCCGCCAGGCGATCGTGCTGGTGCCGGAGATCAGCCTGACGCCGCAGACGGTCGAGCGTTTCCGGTTGCGGTTTGGCCGGGTGGCGGTGTTGCACAGCCATCTAAGCGACGCCCAGCGGCACTGGCACTGGCAGCAGATCGCCGACGGCCAGGTTCCGGTGGTGGTGGGCGCCCGCAGCGCAATCTTCGCCCCCACGCCCCAGCTCGGCCTGATCGTGCTGGACGAAGAGCACGAGACCTCGTTTAAGCAGGAATCGGCTCCCCGCTATCATGCCCGCGACGTGGCCATCGCCCGGGCTGCGGCCGAGGCGGTCCCGCTGGTCCTGGGCTCGGCCACTCCCTCGCTGGAGAGCTGGAATCGGGCCCGCACCGGAGAGTACCAGTTGGTGGAGATGCCCTCCCGGGTGTTTGATCGCCCGCTGCCGACGGTAGGAACCATCGACCTGCGGAGCGAAGTCTATCGGCGGCAGTCACGGGGTGCCATCGGCCGGCAATTGCACATCGCCATCGCCGCGGCCCTGGAAGAAGGGGGCCAGGTGATCCTGCTGCTGAACCGGCGGGGTTTCTCCACCCACATCCAGTGCCCGGCCTGCGGACACGTGATGCGGTGTCCCGGCTGCGACATCGCGCTGACGCATCATCGCACCGAGGAAATCGCCCTTTGCCACTACTGCGATTACCACGTGCCCGCCCCCACGGCGTGTCCGAACTGCGAGTTTGGCGGCATTCGTTACGGCGGCCGGGGCACGCAACGGTTGGAGGCCGAGGTTCGCGCGCGGTTTCCCGGCGTGCCCTGCCTGCGGATGGACACCGACGCCATGCAGGCCCGCGGCAGTCACGAACGGGCGTTTTCGGCGTTCCGCTCGGGCAAGGTGCGGATCCTGCTGGGAACGCAGATGATCGCCAAGGGACTCGACTTCCCCAACGTCACCCTGGTCGGCGTGATCAATGCCGACACGGCACTGCACCTGCCCGATTTTCGGGCGGCCGAGCGGACCTTCCACCTGGTCACCCAGGTGGCAGGGCGTACGGGTCGCGGGCCGAAAGGGGGACGGGTGCTGGTGCAGACCTTCAATCCCGACCATCCGGCCATCCGGGCGGCAGTCCGACACGATTATGCCGCCTTCGCCGCCGGAGAACTGCCCGCCCGCCAGATGTTCCGCTATCCCCCCTTTACCGCCATGATCCGGCTGGTCATCCGCGGCCCCAAGCCCCGGGCGGCTGCCGAGTTTGCCGGCCATCTGGCCGAGCAGCTCCGCTCTGCGCTGAGGGACCGGCAGACCGACGCCCGGGTGCTCGGTCCGGCCCCGGCCCCATTTGCCAAGCTGCGGGGCAAATACCGCTTCCAGATCCAGGTGCAGGGCCCCCACGGCGATGCCCTGCGAGAGGCCGTGCGACGGGCCACTGCCGACCAGCGTCCGCCCGAGGGAGTCCTGTGGATCGTCGACGTCGACCCGCTGGACATGCTGTAGATGGGGATTGGGGATTAGGCCGAAGTTCCGGAAGAGAATCGCATCTAAGTAATTGAGAACAAACGACTTAACTG
>CAZUAM010000029.1:0-21839 GCA_964618095.1 uncultured Planctomycetaceae bacterium
GAGCCAAAAAAATGTTTTCGGATGGGGGATTGGGTGGCTTGGGGAGTGTGGGGGCGGTTCTGGGGTGGAAGTCGCTAGTCTGGGGTGGCCGGGTTTTGCGCCTCGGCCTTGGGCGGCTGGTCGTCGGTCTGCGGGCGGAGTTGGTTGAGCCAGCGGGCGCGGAGCAAGTTGCCGTGGTAGGCGGGCGAGGTGGGGTCGCCCAGGTAGAGGGCGACGGCCTCGTCGTATTGTCGGGTGGCTTCGTAGCTGCGGGCCAGGTTGTAGCGGGCCGCGTGGGTCCAGGGGCGGGCGGCCGGCTGCTGCTTCGCCAGGATCTTGATCGGGTAGGCGCCTTTGGCGTCGAACTGTTTGGGGAAGGCGAACCGCTCGTCCTTCCACCGCTCCTCCCAGCGCGGAATCCCCGGCGGGCTGGCGGAACAGCAACCTGCGGATGCGTTTCGAGAAGATCATCCGGCGAGCGGGCTTGGAACCGTGGCCGAAGCCGTTTCACGCCATGCGGGCGAGTTGCGAGACGGAACTGACCGAGAAGTTTCGCGTGCAGGCGGTGGCTGCCTGGCTTGGCAACTCACCCAAGATTGCTTTGAGGCATTACCTGCGAGTGCTGCCCGAGCATTTCGACAGGGCAGTAAAGGGCGACGCAGAACGCTCCGCCCGAACCGGCGCAGTACGCGTCAGAATCGACCCGTAAGGACGTGTACAAGAAACGCGAAGCCCCGGTAACTCCCGACGAATAGGAGGGCTCACTGACGTGTACTAATGTACAGGCGGATGGGGAGGGATTCGAACCCCCGGAGGACTTTCGCCCTCAGCAGTTTTCAAGACTGCCGCCATAGTCCACTCGGCCACCCATCCGGAGGAATTCTTGGCCTGCTTCGGCCAACTGTACCTCCCGGAGTGGGAGGCTGTCAAACGCACCTCTGGGAGATCTGGTTACCGCCCCCGCCCGGACCTGCCCGCGGTGTCGATCCCCCACGTTGACCTTCCGCCGGGCGTTTGGTAGATTCTGGGGTCTGGCGGTCGGTGTATGCCACCGCCGGGGTATCGCGAATGTACTGGTGGTTGGTGGCCTGGTGGCCCGACCGGCGGAACCTGGAACCAGCGGGGACCGAGGAGTCAAGACGTGCCGATTAGCGAACGCCGCAAAGAGATCAAACGTCGTAGACATCGTCGAAAGAAGGTAGCCCAATTCGCCCGAAAGCTCCCCAAGGCCACCGTCTCGGAACGTGCGGCCATCGCAGAAAAGCTGCGTGGCATGACCCCCGGCGGCCAAGTGATTGTCGACGCCTGGGATCTGGAAAAACGATAGCAATCCGTCGCGTCGAACAATCCTCAGGTGGCTACCGCTTGGGGGACGCCGTGCCGGTCGGCCCCTGTAGGTTGGCCAAGGCGGCTCTGGGCTGCCGTGTCTGAGCAGCCGGGGTACGTTTCATTTGACTATCTGTAGGCCGTCGGCGTGGGGACCGGCCACTGCCTCTGCCGTCCGTTTGGCTTCACTTGGTGAGGAATTCCTCCAGATCGATGGCAATCCGGCCGGTCTCCTGGTGATAGATCCAGCCGCCGTTACCGCTGGGGGCAGTCGGAGGGAAGGTATCGGTAGGCGTGACGATCGAACGCCCGGTGATCGCATTGAGCGGAACCCCGGCACGCAGATAGGGGCCATAGGGGTACTTGCTGCCGGGTTCGCCGGGAATGCCTTCGGCATTGGTGGCACGGATCAGTTGGGGAAACGCGTTCTGGTAGAGGACGGGGGCCTCACCTCCGTGTTCCGCCTTGTATAGCTCGATCTGCGACCGCAGCGTGTGCAGGTTTTGCAGCAGGGCAGTGTGCTGGGCTCGACTGCTGGCCTTCTCGATCAGGGGGATCCCCACGCCGCCGGCAATCGCAACCACGATCGCCAGGATCACGGCGTTGAGGACCGTAAACTCGGCTTTTCCGCTCCGGTTGTGATTGGGCATTGCTCTAAGCACCGTCACCGCTGCTAGGGCCATCGGGGCGGCCGGGCGCAGTTTCTCTGGTGGGTATTTTGGTAACCCCGCGCGCGAAGCTAGCGCACCACCCGGCAGTACTGTAAGCCGTGCCGGGGCCGGCACACCCCAACTATAGGTTGCAACACTGGCCGGGTGGCGGGATGAGCATGATCGCCGCACAGAATCGGGAGCATTCGTCCAACCCGTCAATAACCTCGTTACGACGCTCTGCGTCGTAACGGACATCCCGGACGCTTCACGTCCTCGCAACAACTTAACCCGTTCGCCGAAAGGAGGTTCCGCCTCGCCGACGCGGAGCGTCGCAGCGGTGCGTTCCCACGCGGAGCGTGGGAACGAGGGTGGGCTGGACGCGTTCGACGAATGTGTGGAAACTAGGCACGGGAAGTTATTCCTTAACAATTGCTTGGGGAAGCTCCGATGTGGGCCCAGATTGCCGGCGTACTGCTTCCGTCGCTGTTGATCCTGGGGCAGACGGATCAACCGGGGCAGACCGCGCCGACGGCGGAAGAGATCAACCGGGCGATCGAGGGACTGGGCGATAAGAGTTTCGGGCTGAGAGAGCAGGCGTCGGAGTTTCTCTGGCGGGCCGGCAAGGCGGCCGAGCCGGCGCTGAGAAAGGCCCTTGAGAGCGACGACGCCGAAGTGGCCGCCCGCGCAGGCCGCATTCTCCGCCAATTCCAGTACGGTATCTATTCCGATACGCCCGCAGAGGTTGTTACCCTGATCGGCCGCTACCGCTACGGGTCCCAGGCGGCCAGGTTGGCCGTGCTGAAGACGTTGCTCGGCAAGGGGGAAACAACCACCCTGTTGACGCTGCTGAAGGCGGAACCGGACGAGAAGGCCCGCAAGCTGCTCACCAACGGGCTGTTGAAGAATATCGACAAGCTCGCCGGAGCGCTGTTCATCAACGGCGATTGGACCAAGGCCGAGCAACTCTTGGAGATCGGCGCCACCGCCGACGGCGGGATGCGAAACTACGCGGCCTACCTTCTGCTCCGCAAGCAGTTGGAGGCAAAGATCTCGGAGTTGAAAGCCCGTACGGCCGGCGCCTGCAACGCCATCGACGCGAGACTGCTGGCCTATCTGTTGCGGGCCGAGGGGGATCTGCCCGGCGCCCGCTCGGCGGCCGAGAAGACCTCGGATCCTCTTTTGACCGCGGGTATCCTCTTCGAGTTGGGCGATTGGAGGCAGCTCGCCCGATTGCACCAGAGCTCGCCCGAGAAGACCACCGCAACTCTTCCCGGCGGAATCGTCGATCTCGGCTACGCGGCGGCCTATCATCGCCTGGCGGGCAACAGCAAAGAACTCCAAGAGGCCGTGGCCGCGATCAAGAAGCTCGCTGAAAGAAAGCCCAACAAGCTCTGGTACTGCGGTGAAACGCTGATCATCAACGAGCGCTACCGGGACGCCGTCGAGCTGTTGAAAGACCGGCGCCGCACGTCGGCATTCGAAATCCTTTGTGTTCAGCTCCGGTTTCGCGAAGCCCTCCGGCTGGCCGGCGTTGCCGAGGCGCGGGGCCCCTATTCGCCTTGGTTCGCCCAGGTGGATCCGGGAGTGGAGATCAAGTCGGTCGAGCGGAGAGACCGGTTTTCCCTGGGCCTGCACGTGGCGTCGATGCTGTTCCGGTTGAATGAAAAAGAGAAGGCCAGCAAGCTTTTCTCGGAGCTCGCCCGGGCGGCAAGAGACGACAACAATCTCTCGCTGCGCTCGGTATGCGAGGCCGAGTACGAGCTGGGGTTGACGGATCAGGCGTTTGAACATGCCGCCGCCGTGCTCTCCCGGGGATGGAACACGTCGGTGTTGCGTACGCTGTTTCCCGAGTGTCAGGATACCGCGGGCATCTGGTGGAAATTATTCTGCCAGCAGTATCCCGAGGAGTCGCGAGAGATCACCATTGGGAGACTGCGCAGACTGCTGCGACCGACCCCGCCGATCGATGCCGCCGGCGACGATTGGCCGCGACTCGTCATGGAAGCTGAGAGCGTTTCGCGGAAACTGAACAATAGCGATCGCGGCAGGTGGCTTGCGGCGCTCGGCGGGACCTGCCTGGCGCGCGGCGATCCCCGGGCGGCCCGAAGCCGCTTCCAAGAGGCGGCCCAAGTGGCGCCTTCGGCATCGATATTCCTGCGGCTGGGCGACCTCGCGGCAGGAGACGGCGAGTGGGAGGACGCAGCCCGGTGGTATGGCTCGGCCTGGGAACAGGACCGCACCAAGCCCACGGCGTTGTTCCTGCAAGGCAGATCGTTGGAGGAAGCGGGTCAGGAGACGGACGGCCGCAAGTTGATCGAGGCGGCCCGGCTGCTCCCGCTGGGCAACACCCAGGCCAGGTGTGATTTTGCCGAAGACCTCCAGCGGCGCGGGCTGGCCGACGAGGCCGTCCGCCAGTGGCAGTGGACGCTGCGGACCGGCGAGTTGCAGTCCCCGCCGATCAACCAGGCCGCCGAGCGGCTGGGCCACGTGGCCGCCGGAAAAGACGACCTGAAGGCCGCCGCCTATTGGCAGTGGCCGCTGATGAGATGCCTGCGGACCAGCACCAACAACCTGGGGATCGAAGGCTATCTTCGCCGCGCGCATCTGATCCACAAGGCCCGTGCCCGGGGGTTAATCGCGGCCGGCAAGATTGACGAGGCGCTCGGGGAGATCCGGCTGAGTCACGCTGCGTTGCCGGGCCAGGTCGGGCTGGCCCTGGAGCTGGTCCCACGGCTTGAAGAGGCCGGCCGTCGCCCGGAGGCGGACCGGTTGTTCGCCAAGGTCTTCGCAACGAACGGAGCAGTGTGCGGCGACTTCCCCAGAAGCGCCCCTCATCACCACGACCTGGCCCGGCTTGCGGCCGGATGCTGCCGACGGCTCGACGCGGGACTGAAGCACGCCGAACGGGCGGTCGCCGTGGATCCGAACAACCCGGCCTACATCGGCACGCTGGCCGAGATCCATTTCCAGCGGGGCAACCGGCGGCAGGCGATCGAGCTTGTCAAACGCTGTGTTGAACTGGCCCCCAGGCAGGGACAATACCGACGGCAGCTCGAGCGGTTCCAGCTTCCCTAAACGCGCGACCGGTGGCCGCCCTCGCATAAACCCAAAACGGTCGGCTGCATTTGCATAAAGCCGCGACCGGCGGTCGCGCCGTTTCGGGCTGCCGGCCTTTGAGACTGTCAGCTACGCAGCCGTAGTGGTTGTCCATGCGCGACCACCGGTCGCGGCTTTATGTCAATTCCCGGTAGTGTTTCACCAAGCCGTCGGCCGCACGTCTGGCGTCGAAGGCTTCTTCGGCGCGCCGGCGGGCTGCGACGGCCAGGCGGTGGCGCAGGCTTTCGTCGCCGATCAGCTCCAAGACCGCCGCGGCCAGGGCACCGGGGTCGTCGGGGGGGATGAGCCGGGCGGAGTTGGATTGTGGGGGGAAGATCTCACGGGTTCCACCCACGTCGGTGGCGATCACGGGCAGGCCGGCGGCGGCGGCCTCCAGCAACACCCGCGAGAGCGGCTCCTGACGCGCCGGGTGCACCAGCAGCGTCAGCTCGCTTAGCATCTCGGCTACGTCTTCGCGGTGGCCGAGCAAGTGAAAACGTCCGGCCAGGGCGCCGTCGGCCGCGGCGCGGAGCTGGGCTTCGAACCTTCGCGACTCGTCTTTCTGTGAATGGCGCTGGCCGACAATCAGGTAGTGCACCTCCGGCAGCCGATCGGCCAGTTGGGCAGCGGCCCGAACCAGCACGTCCTGGCCCTTGCGCAACGAGATCTGGCCGATCGTGCCGATCAGTGGTGCCTCGGGAGGAATGCCCAGTTGCCGGCGGAGATAGCCGG
The DNA here is from genome assembly GCA_964618095.1 of uncultured Planctomycetaceae bacterium. Lineage (GTDB taxonomy): Bacteria > Planctomycetota > Planctomycetia > Pirellulales > Thermoguttaceae > CAZUAM01. Next base: position 5,787 of record CAZUAM010000029.1, read on the forward strand.
TCTTGGGCCGAGGGCGGAAACGCTCGAGATCCACGCCGTTGTAGAGCACGTGTGTCTTCTCGGCTGCTAAGCCGCAAGCGGCGTAATAGTCACGGGTGGCTTTGGAGACGGCCAGGAGCCGGGTGTGGCAATTCAGATCGGCCAGTGCCTGATCGCTGAGTCTGATGATGTCGCGCAGATGGGCGATGCTGGGCAACTGCAACTCGGCCGCCACCGGTCCCGACAGCCGGCCCATCGAGAGGCTGTTGGCGTGCAACAGATCGGGCCGGCGACGGCGAAGCAGCCGGGCCAGTTCGCTTCGCAGCCGATCCTGCGGAAGGCGTGTTCCGGTAGCGTCGTGCGGGGTCCAAGGGAGGACCTCGACACTGCGGGCGCACAACGTGTCGGCCAACGGGCCTTGGGGCGGGGCGGCAACGCAGCGCGTGAATCCGGCCAGGCCGATGTCGTCGAACGTGGCCAACATCGAGCGCTCGCCGCCGCCGAGCGTGGCGTATTCGCAAAGCAGGAGCACGTCGGGCATGGGCAAACCGCCGTGGAGGCCAGCCAGCCGCCGGGGCGCTACAACAGCCCGTAATCGCTGAGCGTCACTCGCAACTTGGCTTCCTGGTCCGGCGTGAGCGGCGTCATGGGCATCCGCAGCTCGCCGGTGTCGCGGCCGACGATCTGCATGGCGGCCTTGATGGGGATCGGGTTGGCGGCCAGGCCCAGCATGTCGCGGCAGAGCGGGAACAGCTTGCAATGCCGGCGCTGGGCCTCCTGGAAGTTGCCCGACTGAAAGGCCGCAATCAGCCCGATCATGTCAATCGGAATCAGGTTGCCCACCACCGAGATCACGCCCCGGGCGGCCAGGGCCAACAGCGGCAAGGTCAGGCTGTCGTCGCCACTTAAGACCGTCAGGTCGGTCGAGGCCAGGATCGCGGAGGCCTGGTCCATCGAGCCGGTGGCCTCTTTGACCATCGTGATGCCCGGCAGCTCGGCCATACGGATGATCGTCTCCGGCTCGATGTTCTTGCCGGTACGTCCGGGGATGTTGTAGACGCAGATCGGCAGATCGACCGCCTCGGCCAGGGCCCTGTAATGTTGGAAAAAGCCTTCCTGGGTGGGCTTGTTGTAGTACGGGGCGACCACCAGCGCGGCGTCGGCGCCGGCTTGGGCGGCGAAGCGGGTCAGCCGCAGGGCCTCCTCGGTGCTGTTGCTGCCGGTTCCGGGCATGACCTTGATCCGGCCGGCGGCGACCTCGACCACCGCGGCGATCACCCGCTCGTGTTCCGGGTGCGAGAGGGTGGGCGACTCGCCCGTCGTGCCCACCGGGCAGAGGCAGGTGGTTCCCGCCTCGATCTGAAATTCGGCCTGCTGCTGGAGGGCCTCGAAATCGACCTGGCCGTCACGAAAGGGCGTGATCATGGCCACCGAGAGGCCGGCGAACTGTTCGCTTCGAGTAGGCATGGCAATGTCCGGCTAAGAGTGGGTAGTGGGTATTGGTGAGTTGCCGGCAGCCGGTAGTCAAAGAACTGACTACTGATAACTGACTACTGACAACTGACAACTGACTACTCCATCGAAACGAGGCGTTTCATCTCGCGTACGGCTTTCTCGAAGCCGACCATGATCGCCCGGGCAACGATGCTGTGGCCGATGTTCAGTTCGTGCATTCCTTCGATGGCGGCGACCGGGCGCACGTTGCGATAGGTCAGCCCGTGGCCGGCGTGCAGGGCCATGCCTGCCAGGCGGAGCCGGGCCCCCATGCTTTTGAGCGTCTCCAACTGCGCTTGCTGTTCCGTGCCGGGGCGGGCCAGCGCGTACTGGCCGGTGTGCAATTCCACGGCGTCGGCCCCCAACTCGGCGGCCGCCTCGATCTGCCGCGCCTCGGGATCTAGAAACAGGCTGACCGAGATGCCGGCCTCCTGGAGCGCTTGGATCACCTGGGCCACGCGCTGGCGCTGGCCGGCAACGTCGAGTCCTCCTTCGGTGGTGATTTCCTCGCGTCGCTCCGGGACCAGCGTGGCCTGGTCCGGCTTGACCTCGCAGGCGATCTTGAGGACCTCCTCTTCGCAGGCCATCTCCAGGTTGAGCTTGACGGTGACCGTCTGGCGGAGGATCTTCAGGTCGCGGTCGAGGATATGGCGGCGGTCCTCGCGCAGATGCAGCGTGATCCCGTCGGCTCCTCCCATCTCGGCCAGGGCAGCCGCCCAGACGGGATCGGGTTCATCGGTTCGCCGTGCCTGGCGGACGGTGGCCACGTGGTCGATGTTGACGCCGAGTTCAGGCATGGTGGGAGGCTTCAAGCTTCGGGGTCGCGAATTTACGTGCCATTCAACGTCCTACCGCCTAACGCCCACAACGTACTGCCAAGGTGGCAATGAATTGCCACCCCTGGACTCCCCTTCCTACCAACTGCCCACTGCCCACTACCCACTACTCACCGCCGGTCCTGCTTGGTGAGATCCTTCTCGACCATGTCGGCCCAGGAGGCGATGTTTTCGATCTTCTTGGCCAGCGCGCCGGGGGTAACCGCGGCGGCCACCATGGTGTCGACCATCACGAAATTGGGTTTTCCCTTGATGTCTCTGATGGCGAAGGCCCCGGCCGGGATGCCCATGTTCTTCCGCAGCACGGTTTCATAGAACTTGGGCTTGGCGGGGCCACATTCGCTGTAGATGACCACCAATTCGTCGCCTTTGGCGTCTTTGCGGCCGAAGAAGACGGCCACGTGTTGCATTCGGCCGGTAGGCAACGAGAGCTTGAAGCGGTACGACTTGCCGGACCCGGCCGGCTGCACACCGAGGTACTGCCCGGTGCGGCGAACGCACTCGGCCACGTCGAGCCCCGGCGAGCCGGCCGGTGGCGCGCCGGAGGGCGCCGGGCCGGCCGGTGCCGGACCGCCCAGCCACTCTCGCCAGCGCTTCACGTTGGTGCCGAAGTACTGGCCGGTGATCATGGTCAGGGCCTCGCAGACGTCCAGCATCAGGACTCCGCGTTCCAGGAGGTCGACCAGGGGGCCGGCCGCCTCGCGGGCCCGCATTTCCCCCAGCGATTCCACGGCCGCCCAGACCACCGAATCGTTGTCGGCGTGGAGGCACTCCAGCAACGGTTCGACGGCCCCGGCGGCGACCAGCTCCTGGCGGGCGGTTCTTTGGGTCTGGGGGTCGTGGAGTTGTTCGACGAGCTGTCGGTATTTGGCCGCGTCCTGGGGATCGGTCATGGTAGTCCGGCTCCTGCCTGGTCTGCCGGAGTCGCCCGTCCCAAGCCCCAGATCCCTCTCGGAGAGGGCCGGGGAGGAGGCAGCGCACTCTGGCAGGTCTGATTATAGCGGTGGGCGTTTCGGCATCAAGCGGCAAAACGGCCGCCCCGCTGAACGTCGCTGCTACGGCCTGCGGGGGGGACAGGGTGATCAGACCTCGCTGCCGCCGTACCGTTTCCGGCGGGCGTTCCGCTCGTTTTTTGCGAGATAAGCTACAATTGAGACAGGCGGCAAGACCCGAACGCCGTGTTCCGGCAACGACGCCATGGCGCCGATTGCGAAGAGACTTGGGGCCGCCCCCGGCGAAAGGACCGGGGGAGTCGAACACTCTCGGTCGAGCGGAGGTCTGCCCGGAACGATCCATCCTGCGAATTGGGACCCCGATGATGAATTGTGGTGAGTTGGCCGCTCGAATCGAGCAGTTGCAGCCTGAGGCGGTCCCGCGCGACGTCGCCCGCCTCTGCCTGCTGCTGACCAACTACATCGACGAGTTGGAGCAGCTCGAAGACGAAGACCGTCTGTACAAGGCTTGGAGGGAGATGAGCATTCGGCTCCAGGCGGCGACCGATCAGCATGCCGCCATGACCGCCGAGCTGGAGGAACTCTCCAGAAAGGATCCCACCAGCTTCACGATGGATCAGATCTGGGTCCTGATTCGGGCGATCAAGGTGCAGAGCCGGGTGTTGCAGCTTTACGTGGGACAACCGCCGGTGGGCGCCTGAGGATTGGGCGGCGGGCCGGATTACCGCCGGGGGCGGCCGTCGCGGCCGGAGAGTTGTTCGTCCCGGGCCTGATCGTCGAAGATCGTCCAGACCGGGATCTGCTTTTTGAGACGAGCCACGTACGCCTGCAATTGCCCCTTGGCCCGCTGCTCGCGGATCTTGGGGCGGATATCGACTTGAGCTTCCAGGAACGGTGCACACCGGTCCGGCTCGCGCTGGGTCACGCGGATGATGTGCAGGCCGTTCTCGCTCTCCAGGATCGGGCTCAGCCGTCCTACCGGCAACCCGAACAACGCCCGGTCGAGGGCCTCGCAGACCAGGCTGTTCCTCTGGGTCCAATCGCGGAGTCCGCCTTCGGCGGCGGTGGTCCCGTCCGACGTGCTCCTGGCGACCTCCGCAAACGCCGCGCCGGCCACCACCTGGTTGCCCATCTGTGCGACGGCGGCGTATGCGTCCGCTTTGTCGGGATGCTTGGAGAAGCGGACCATCAGCTCTTCCCAGCGGGCGCGGGCCGGCTTTTGGAACTCGGCCAGGTGCCGGCGGTAATACTCCAGCATCTGGTCGTAGGTGATCTCCTCGTCGAAGTCCAACTGCTGGTGGGCCCAGGATTGTGCCAGGGCGCGTTGGATGAAGGCCTGTTTCCTCCGCTGGAGTGAAGTCCCCATGCTCCGCAGTTTCCGGTCCAGTTCACGCCGCGTCTGGACGTTGGTCCATTTCATCATCTTTTTCAGCTCGCTCTTCTCGAACTGCTCGCTGAGGGTCTCTTCGATGCGGGGGAGATTCTCCTCGGGAATCGATCTGCGGGCGTCGAGGTAGATCAGTCTGGTTTCGATGGGGACCATCAACTGTTGTTCGATCAGGAGTCTGCGTTGCCGCCGCAATTGGTGGGACGGAATGCGGTCCTTGTACGGGGCGAGCGCCTCGTCGACCGCCGGCAACACCTCGCTGGCCAGGATCACCTCGGAGCCCACCCTGGCAAGAATCTGCGCCCCCTCGCAGGGTTCCATCTGCGTTGCAGCGGGAGGCTGTGGTTGTGGCACGGGCCTCGTTCGGGGAACTTCGGCAACACGAGGTGGTTGAAGACCCTCAGTTGAATAACCGCCTGGCGAAGGGTCCGTACGCCCGCCGTAAGGCTCTCGGGGCGGATACTCCGGGGGCCGGGCGGGCCGGTGCGGCTCCAGATGGTAATCCGGCGGTTGAGACGGATCATAGGGCAGCGGCTGGTAGATCGGCGGTTGAGAAGGATCGTACGGCAGCGGCTGGTACGAGGGCTGCCCGGGCTGATAGGGCGGGGGATCGTACGGTGAGGCCGCGGTTCGCGGATACGTCGGAACCGCCGTGGGCCCGGGATAGCCGCCCGCTGACGATCGAGGATATTCGGCTGCCCAACCTTGCCTCGAACGAGACGATTGAGGGTCCCATTGCCTGGGCGCGGCCGGCGTGCCCGGCCAGGAGGCCGGACGTGACGCCTGGGTTGGCGGAATCGGCGGGCCGGGGACCACCGCGCGACTGCCGGGGAGATAGGGCAGCGCCGCCCCGTATCCCACCGGCGGCCCGTTTTCGCCGAAGGCCGTCCCGTCTTGCGCGGCGGCGGGACCCACCAGGACCGCGGCGGCCAGGACGGTGGCAGTCAACAACACCAGCGGCGATAGCTTCTGCTGCACGAGAAGTGTTCCGGCAAGAGACAAGCCCCCTCTCCCTCCGGGAGAGGGCTAGGGCGAGGGCCAGCCGATGGCGGGCCCGACAAGGGCGGCGGATTATAGCCGCAGGGTCACTCCGGCTGCAACAGCGATTTGATCTCGCGCAGGATCGCGTCCGGCCGCGTAAGTTGTTTATCCAGCGGGAGATACGCGCTGCGGCCGTCCACTACCCTCAGCCGCCCCCCCATGTTGGCGGCCAATTGCCGGATCTGCCGGGCCGACGCGTAGCCGAAGACCACGTAGTGGTCTTCCATGTGGATCGAGCCGATCTGCCACCGGTGAGCCGCAATCCGCGTCTGGGCCAGCGACAGCAACCGCTCGACCAGCGGAGGGGGCGAACCGAACCGATCGTGCAACTCTGCGGCAAGATCCCGTAGCTCGCGGGGGTTCGACACCCGGGCCAGCCGCCGGTAGAGGTCGATCTTCAGCCGCATGTCGGGCACGTAGGAGCGGGGGATATACGCCTCGACCGGCAGGTCGAGGTCCACGTCGATCGACACCTTCGGCGGCAATCGTTTCAGGCGGCGGACCGTCTGCTCCAGCAGGGTGCAATACAGCTCGTAGCCGACCGTGGCGATGTGACCGCTCTGTTCGGTACCCAGGATATTGCCCGCCCCGCGGATCTCCAGGTCGCGCATGGCGATGGCAAACCCCGCCCCCATCTCGCTGAACTCCTCGATCGCCCGAAGCCGCTTGGCGGCGTTGGGGGTGAGGTTCTTGTTGGCGTCGACCAGCAGATAGCAATGGGCCCGATGCTTGTACCGTCCCACCCGGCCGCGAAGCTGGTGCAGGTCGGCCAGGCCGTAGCGGTCGGCCTCGTCGATAAAGATCGTGTTGGCGTTGGGGATATCCAGCCCGTTCTCCACGATCGTCGTGGCCAGCAGCAGGTCGTACCGCTGATTGACGAAGTCGATCATCACCCGTTCGAGTTGACTCTCGGGCATTTGGCCGTGGGCGACGGCCAGTTCGGCTTCGGGCACGATCTGGCGCAGGCGGGTGGCGATGTTCTGGATGTCCTGCACGCGGTTGTGCACGAAGAAGATCTGCCCCCCGCGGCTGAGCTCCCGCATCACCGCGTGGCGGATCAGCTCGGGGTGGAACCTGGTCACCCGGGTTTCCACCGCCAGGCGATCTTCCGGCGGCGTCTCCAGGTTGGAGATATCGCGCAGACCCAGCAGGCCCATGTGCAAGGTCCGCGGGATGGGCGTGGCCGTCATGGTGAGCACGTCGACCGTTCGGCGGAAGGCCTTCAGCCGCTGCTTCACCTCCACGCCGAACCGCTGTTCCTCGTCGATCACCACCAGCCCCAGGTTGTGGAAACGCACGTCCTGCTGGGCCAACCGGTGGGTACCGATCACGATGTCCACCGAGCCGCTCGCCAGCCGCTCGATGATCTTGGCCTGTTTGCTGCGCGTGGCGAATCGCGAGAGCACGGCGATCTCGAAAGGGAACTCGGCCATCCGCTCGCTGAAGGTGCGATGATGCTGCTCGGCCAGAACGGTGGTGGGCACCAGCACGGCCACCTGGTAACCGGCGTTGACGCCCCCAAACGCCGCCCGCATCGCCAGCTCGGTCTTCCCGTACCCCACGTCGCCGCACAACAGCCGGTCCATCGGCCGCGGCCGGGCCATGTCGTCCTTGATGGCCTCGATGGTGACCAACTGGTCGTCGGTTTCCTGGTAGGGGAACGAGGCGTCGAACTCGCGTTGCCATTCGGTTTCCAGGGCGAAGGCGATCCCCGGGCGCGACGCCCGGGCAGCCTGCAACTCCAACATCTCGGCGGCCAGGTCGGTCACCGCCTCTTGAACCCGGTCCTTCTGGCGGCCCCAGGTCCGCCCGCCCAGCCGGGCCAAGGTGGGACGGCCCTTCGAGCTGCCCACGTACTTCTGCACCAGGCCGATCTTCGAGCTCGGCACGTAGAGCTTCGTTCTGCCGTGAAACTCCAGCACTAGGTGCTCTTCCACCTGCTGATCCTTCTCCAGCAGCTTCAGTCCGCGGTATCGGGCGATGCCGTGGGCCAGGTGGACTACCAGGTCGCCCTTGCGGAGTTCCACGAAGCTGTCGATCACCCGACCCAGCCGCCGCCGGGCGGGACGCCTCAGGTCGGCCCGGCGGAACAGCTCGCCGCTGCTCAGCAGCACGATCGCTTCCGAGACCAGGCGGAACCCGTTTTGCAGCGAGCCGATGGGGAAATGGAGTCTCCCGTCGCCGGCCAGCCCGGTGGTGCCGAAGATTTCTCTTAAGCGCCGGACCTCGGCCTCGGTCTGGCAGACGACGAAGACCTCTTGTCCTGACCCCACCTCGTCGAGTTCGTCGCGGACACGGTTGATGTCGCCGCTGAAGCGTTCGACCGATTCGATTCTCAGCCGGCAGGTGGTCCCCAGCGAGCCGGCGCTTACGGCCGAGGCGGCCACCGAGGGAAACTCCAGCACCCGCCGCATGGCCGCCGCAACGCTGTGGAACTCCTCCGGCCGCTGAAGCCGCCGAAGGTAATCACGCCCCTGCTGCTCCAACTGGCCCGGCTCGATCAGCAAGAACCAGCTCTGCGGCGGGAGGAAGTCGGCCAGGTGGGCCCGGCCCTGGAAGTTCGGTTCCAGGTTGGTCACCTCTACCGCTTCCAGGGTAGCCAGGCTCCGCTGGCTGGAAACGTCGAACCGCCGGAGCGACTCGATCTGGTCGCCAAAGAGCTCCACGCGGACCGGGTCGAACCAGTCGGGTGCGAAAATGTCTACGATCCCCCCACGCACCGAAAACTCGCCCGGCAGCTCCACCGCCGACGTGTTGTGAAACCCGCCGGCGACCAGCCACTTCGACAGCTCGTCGAGCGACACCCCCTGGCCGGTCCGCAGCGAGCGGGTCTGCCGGGCGAGCGACCGGCGGTCTGGCACCGGCTGCAAGAGGCTCTGGATGCTGGTGGCCACCAGCTTGGGCGGGTCCGGGCCCTGCAATAGCTTTAGCAGCCGAACCCGGTCGCCGAACACCTCGTCGTGGACCACCCGCTCGCTGGGCAGGGACTCCCAGGCGGGGAATCGCTCGGGCGCAAGCCGGGTAAAGAGCGCCAGATCGTCGACCAACTCGTCGATATCGTCGACCTGCGGACAGACCACCACCAGGGTCCCCGGGGTGTGCGCGCCCAGTCCAGCCGCCGCCAGCGCGCACGATGAGCCCCAGGCTCCGTCCAGAGTCGCCGCCTGCCCCGCCCTGAGACTCTCGACGACCTCGGCGAAGCCTTGTTGCCGCTCCAGGCGCCCGACCAACTCCAACAGCCGGTCCGACGCAGTGGTGGCCATCACGGCGTGTGTCATAATCCATCGCTATTGTAGCCTATTCACCGGGCCCAAGGAAGATCAGCCGCTTGCGGCTTAGCACCGGTAGCACCGTCGTACACTACCGAGGGGCAGACAATTTGTTGCGGCGCCGATCGGGCCGGGGTAGAATCGCCCCATGGATCGGCGTTGTGGCGCGATCCACGATTATTTCACTGTTTAGCGGCCGGGCTTGCCCGACGCGGAAATGGAACTCCGCTTCCGCGTGCGGGCGCCGCGCCGGGCGAGCCCGGCCGCTAAACGACGATTGCTCGAACGACCCTCGCAAGGAGAAACCGTCATGTGTTACCGTGTGATTGCTGCCGGATTGCTGTTGCTGTGGTCGGCCCCTTGCATGCTTGCCCAACTCCCGGAGCCGACGATCGAACCGCTCCTGCGGGTGGTTGACCTGAAACTGGGCGAGTCGCGAGAGGTGGCCCTCTCGGGCGGAGAGAAGGTCACGGTCAAGCTGCTCGATCTGAAGGAGCGCAGCGATTCGGTCCGCAATGCCGTCCGAAAGGCCCGGGTGCGGGTCGAGATCGACGGCCAATCAGCCTGGCTGACCTCGGCCAACTACGAGCTGCCCAAGACGATCGGCAAGGTCCGCGTCGATTGCCCGATTACCAGCGGCTATCTAAAAAACAGCAAGTCGAACGCCTGGGGCTTCGAGAAGGACGCCCGGCTGCGGCTCTGGCCGGCCCGCTCGCCGCTGCTGCGGCCCGGCACGTTCGTCTATCCGGTGAAGCAGCGCTGGTTCGCCAGCGCCACCCAGATGGCCAACGAGCCCTGCTACGTCGACGCCGGCGAACGGCCCAACGTCCGCAGCATCTACTACCACTACGGGCTCGACTTCGGCGGGGCCGAGGGCCTGGTCGAGGTGGTATCGGCCACCGACGGGCTGGTCGTCTCGGCCCGAACCGAGAGACTGCCCGGCTACGACGACACGCCCGTCAGCCCCCGCTACGACGTGGTCTACATCCTCGACGGCCGGGGGTGGTTCTATCGCTACAGCCACTTCGAGTCGATCGACGAGCCGATCCGCCCCGGCGTGAAGGTCCGCGCCGGGCAGCGGCTCGGCCTGCTGGGCAAGGAAGGCGGCAGCGGCGGCTGGACCCACCTCCACTTCGACATCCACTGCCGCCAGCCCTCGGGCAAGTGGGGCTCGCGTGAGGCTTACGCCTTCGCCTGGGAGGCATATCAGCGGCAATACCGGCCGAAGCTGATCGCCGTCGCCCGGCCGCATCACGTCGTCTGGACCGGCGAGACGGTCACGCTCGACGCCACCCGCTCCTGGAGCGCCGAGGGCAAGATCGCCCGTTACGACTGGACCTTTACCGACGGGACGACTGCCAAGGGGGCCAAGCTCAAGCGGACCTATACCAAGCCCGGCTATTACAGCGAGATCCTCAAGGTGACCGACGCGGCCGGGCGGATCGACTACGATTTCGCCATCGTCCACGTGCAGGACCGCGAGCACCCCGACCGGTTTCCTCCCACGATCCACCCGGTCTACTACCCCACGTTCGGCATCCGGCCGGGCGACGAGGTGACCTTCAAGGTCCGCACGTTCGCCACCACCGACGGCGAGGAGACCTGGGACTTCGGCGACGGCAGCCCGCCCGCCAAAAGCAAATCCGACGGCAACGTCAACCAACACGCCAAAGACGGCTACGCGGTGGTCAAGCACCGCTACAAGAAACCCGGTCACTACCTGGTCCGCGCCGAGCGCACCGACCGCCACGGCCACCGGGCGGTAGCGTACGTGCACGTCCAGGTCGTCGACCGCAACCGGGCCGGCTGGAAATGGCTACGCAAGCCGGAGCATGGCACACCGGGGCTTCTGTGCTTTGGCTGGGCTTGCCCAGTACATCGCACCTTGGTACACTTATTGCGGCTGGAGTGACGGACCATCGGGAGGACGAGGTGATGGAGCACCCACTCGAGACACGGTACGGACTTACAGCGCACGAATTGCTGGATGCGCTTGACAGAAGGTTTCGGGCAAGGGTCACTCTGGAGGGGGCCGTTGCCGAAGTCCAGATGGAGAAGAAAATCCGGGCCCTTGTCGGCACCGCAATTGAACGCTATGAACACCACGACCTGAATGGTTACCCCGATTTCAGCATTTGGCTGCCCGGGCGGGATGAGCCCTTGCTTGCTGAGTGTAAGAATGTTCGCGATGCTGAGGAAGCGTACCGGGAAGGTGGGGAGGTTGTGGCTTACAAAGTTGAGACTCAGAAAACACGGGCCGCCAAGGCAGATCCGACCAGTCGGTACTATGGAATTCAGCAGTTCGATATACTCGGTGTTTGCTTGGGGAAGAAGACCGGGAACTGGTCGGACTTCCTGTTCGCAAACGTTGTTGACCTTCAGCGACATGGCACACACGAAGGCAAGTTGGCTGTAATGCAACGAGTGCCGTTGCTTGACTCCGAAGACGTAACGCCTTGGTATACCAATCTTGGCGAGTTACTGAATACGCTAAGTTGAGCTTGCGATGCCGGCAAAGCCGAAGCCGCTGTACACGAGCGATCTGGGAAAGGCATACTGCGCTGACAGCTTGCCGTTCATGCAGGCGATGCCTGATGCCAGCGTTGATCTTGTCCTGACCTCCCCACCATATGCACTTCACTTCAAGAAGGAATACGGCAACGCTGACCAGAAATACTACGTCAAGTGGTTCCTTCCGTTTGCTGAGCAAATCAAGCGGATACTCAAACCGGACGGCAGCTTTGTCTTGAACGTTGGCGGCAGTTGGACCCCCGGCGCTCCCGTCCGTTCCCTGTATCACTATCGCCTCTTGTTGGCTTTGTGTGACGACGTGGGCTTTCATCTGTGTCAAGAGTTGTTTTGGTACAACCCAGCCAAGCTGCCCGCGCCGGCCGAGTGGGTCAACGTTCGTCGCATTCGTGTAAAGGACTCCGTGGAATACATATTCTGGCTGTCGGTCGCGAAGTTCCCAAAAGCTGACAACACCAAGGTCTTGCAGGGCTACAGCAAGGATATGGAGCGCTTGATTAAGCGCGGGATCAAGAAGACAAAGCGCCCGTCCGGTCACAATATCACCAAGAAGTTCTCCAGAGACAAGGGCGGTTCTATCCCACCGAATATAATCCAGTGTGGGAACAACGAGAGCAACAGCCGGTATATCAAGATGTCCAAGGAGTTGAAAAGGAAGATTCACCCAGCCCGTTTCCCTGCCGAACTACCCCGGTTCTTCATCGAGTTCTTGACCGATCCAGGAGAGTTGGTTCTCGATCCCTTTGCAGGGTCCAATACAACCGGAGCCGTCGCTGAACGGCTCGGACGCAAGTGGATCGCCGTAGAGAAGAATCGAACGTATGCGGAGGATTCCGAGCTCCGCTTCAAGTGCTATCTTGAGGCCAACGACGACACCGTGGGGCAGGCTCTCTTGTTTGACATGTCTTGAGCCGGACGACTACCTGGTACGCGCCGAGCGCACCGACCGCCACGGTCACCGGGCAGTCGCGTGCGTTCACCTCCGCGTCGGCAACGAATGACCGTGCCGAGAGAATTCACTTCCCCCCGCTGCTAGCTCTGCATCCGGCGGCTCCCACGAAGCGTTGGCCTGGCAAAGAGCCCCCGCACCCACCTCACCGGGCTTCTTGAACACCGGATTGGAGGTTGCGCTTCGCGAACTGCAATCCTCAAGAGGTTATGTTTCGGTTCACGTGCTCGCTAATAAGGTCCGCCAATTTGCTTATGTATTTCGTGTGATGGCCATTGCCGGGGAAGGGGAGAACATATACTTGCGCACGGCACTCCGATCTTTGGAGAGCCTCTCGGACGTAGCCTTCTATCCTCTTTAGAACGATCACCACGGTTGACGGTTTGAGTACCTCGATGCGTTCGGATAAGCGATCTATTCCCTGTCGTAAACGTTCGTCCCGTTCTTTCGGTTGCAGGTGATTGACGGGCGAATGGCTTAAATCTTCCAGATAGCAACCGCAGTTTCTAAAATGTGTAAGGAATTCCTGCGCAGAAGAGAACTCCGAGCCCTGGGCCTTTTCGAAGGCTCGAGCCGTGTACGTAGTCATCGCGCTATTCAAGTAAAAGAACTTGCCGCTAGCCGGTGGGGATTCCCCCACGAGAAGAAGCCGTACCTTACGGGGCAGATAGTGCTGTCTTACCGCTTCGAGATTCATGTTCGTGAAAGATAACAACCGCTATAGCACGATCCGTTGCTTCTGGTTATCGAACCGGGCCACCTTGTTCTCGCGGTAGGAGAGGATGGCCATGTTCAGCGGGGCCTGGACCCGGGCGCCGATGTCGACGGGGCTTAAGGGGCGCTGGCGGCTCTGGACGCAGTCGAGGAAGTTCGACCACAGCTTGGCCGTGTCGCCCATCCCCTGCCAGGGGATCACGTGCGAGGGCTTCTTCGCACCGTGCGGAGTGATCACCATACCGTTGCCCTCGAAGGTCAACGAACCGTTGGTGCCGCGGACCACCGTGGCGCAGCCGGTGGCGTTCGAGAGCGAGCTGATCAGCACCACGCTGGGACCGCCCGGATAGTCGATCACCATGTTGAACTGGTCGGGCACCTCGCGGAGGCCTTTGTACTGAAACATCCCGCCGGCGCCGGTGACCCGTTCGGGGAAATCGACCTTAAGCAGCCTAAACAGCGGCGTGTAGGTGTGGACCAGCAGGTCGGTGGCCGGCCCGCCCGAGTAGTCCCAGTAGAGCCGCCACTGGAAGAACCGCGAGACGGTAAACGGCACCTTGGGGGCGTCACCCAGGAATTGCTCCCAATCCAGTTCGGGTCCGGGCTTGGCGTTGGGGTCGGGGACGTGCATCCGCTCGCCCCAGTCGCCCCGGCGGAAGAAGCCGGCCTGGATGTGGACGATCTTGCCGATCACGTTTTCCTTGTGGATCAGGTCGTGGGCCCGGGCGTAGGCGTCGTCGGCCATGTACTGGGTGCCGACCTGGACGATCCGCTTGTGCTTCTCGGCCTCTTCGGCGAGTTGCCGGGCCAGGTCGAACTGGAGCCAGTGCGTGAGCGGCTTTTCGACGTAGACGTCCTTGCCGGCGCGGACCGCCTGGATCGCCTGGGGCGCGTGGTGCCGGTCGGGCGTGGCGATGCAGACGATCTCGACGTTCTTATCCCCCAGCAGGTCCTTGTAATTGCGATAGATCTTCGTGCCGCCGGTTCGCTTGGCGGCGTCCTCGACCCGGGGGCCGTAGACGTCGCAGACGGCCACCGGCCGGCAACGCCCTTGCCCGGCGAGTTGGTTGACGATGTTGATATGGGCGCCGCAGCGCCCGCCGGTGCCGATGAAGCCCACGCCGGGCCGGTCGTTGGCGGCTTTGGCGGGCGGGCCGGCGACGGTAAGGGCGGGTTGGAAGGCGGCCGTTCCGGCTGCCAGTGCCCCGGCCCCTTTCAAGAAATCTCTGCGGGCAACTTTGTGATGCCCGTCGGCCTGTCTTGCTGTCATCACGAGGTCCTCCATAAGAAGCGGATCGGCGAGTTAGATCGAACCGGACTAGAGTCTGCTGAATCGCGACTGCCGCGCTTGTAGTGACCGCATTCACGCCATCCGGCGACATTTGGACCCGATGAATCGGGTCACTACGAACTTGTTTCTGGACGCGGGCGTACCTCGGACGGACGGTCGGGTTGCCCTGCGGCGGAGCCTCAACTCTTTTTCTTCTTCTCGGGTGGTTTTTCCCGCGATCCCCCGCCCTTGGCCGATCCCCGTCCTCTGCCTCGGCCGCGAGAGAAGCTGCGGTCGGGACTCTTCGCCCGGGACTCGAGGTTGGTGGAGATGATCAACCCGATGGATTCTTCCCAGGTGGGGATGGCGCGGTGGCTGGGCCTCGACGGTCTGGGGTCCTCGGACGGTTCGTCCTCTTGGTCTCGGCGTTTGGGTGACTTCCCGGGCTTGGCGGCGGTCCTTTCGGCTCTCTTGCGGCCTTCTTCGGGCTGCTCGGCCGCGGAGTCTTCCTCGGCTGCGGCCTCGTCGGCGACGGGGCTCTTTTTCTTTTTGCGGGGAGAGGGGCGCTTCCGGCGGCGTTTCGGGCGCCCCTTGTCCGGCTGGCCCTCGTCGCCCTCCGGCTCGCTCTCGGCCGGCTCTTCCGATATGGCTTCAGAGACTTCGCCGGCCAATTCCGCGTCGGGCGGGTCGGGGGCGGCCTTGCCCGGTTCTCGGGGCTTGCGCCGCCGTTTGCGCCGGCGTCGGGCCGCCTTTTTCTCCGTCGCCTCGGCCCGGACTTCGTCCAACTGGGCAGCTTCCTCGGTCCCCTCCGCCAATTCCTCGGCCATCTCGGGAGGTTCTTCGGCCGGAGGGGCGGGGCCCTCAAAGAGCTTGGTGGCGGGTTCCTCGATGGTGAAGCCGGGCTGCTCGCCCAGTTCAACAGGTCGCTGGGCCGCCTCTGGCCAGCCGGGCTGCTGGGCGGATCGCTCCAGGGGAGTTTCCTCCGGTGCCCAGTCGGGCGGTTGCTCTGCTGGCGGCGGCTCGTCTACCGGTGGTTCCGGCGCCAGGCCCAGCTCGCTGGCCAGCGCGTCCCAGTCTGCGGTTGGGCGTGGGGTCGCGACGACCGGTTCCCGGGAGGGCCCCTCGGGGGCAGTGGCCTGGGGTGGCGTCGGTTCTGGCGTAGCCCGGGGCTGCTCGGCGGGCGGGGCGGCTTCGTCCTCGGCCTCTCCAGATGTGGGCTCCGCCCCCAACTCAGAGGCAAGCTGCCCCCAGTGGTCAGATTTTTTGGGATCGGTCATACTTCACAACTTGTTGCGTACAATCGGCTTGCGACAGCCGGAATGGAAACAGGCGGCTGACAACGTCACATGCAAACAGTATACGGGCTTTCCCCTCCGTTGGGAAGCGGACTGGCCACGGGAGTCAGCCCGGCGTGGGAGAGAGAAAACCGGGGGAGTGCAGTATCCGGGTGGAGAGCTGGGCCTGGAGCCGTTCTTTCTTGCGGCGTGAAAGCTGGTATGACGGGGCGGTTGGTGACCCGGTTGGCGGCATTCGGCGGGGTGGTTCTTGCGTCGCGCATGCTCAGGCCGCCGTACCGGCGGCCGCTAACCCGGATTATTCAAGAATTCGGGAATTCTTGAGCCTCCAAGGGTA
>CAZUAM010000030.1:0-18443 GCA_964618095.1 uncultured Planctomycetaceae bacterium
CGCAGACGAGTTCCCCTCCAACCAGTACCCCTGGATGAACCTCTCTGATCGGGGGGTAGAGACCCGACGTGTAGCCGTCCAGGGGGATCAGACCGACCTGGATCGCCTGGCCGCCGCCTGTGACGGTCGCACCCGGATCCTCGCCGTCAGTTGGGTCACCTACTCCAGCGGGTGGCGGCACGACCTGGATCGCCTGGCCGAAATCGCCCATGACTGCGGGGCGTTGTTGTTCCTCGACGCCATCCAGGGCCTGGGCGCCTTCCCGCTGGACGTGAACAAAACGCCGGTCGATTTCCTGGCTGCCGACGGGCACAAGTGGCTGTTGGGGCCGGAGGGAGCCGGAGTCTTCTTTACCCGCCGCCAGCACCTGGACTTGCTCCGCCCGCTGGGAGTCGGCTGGAACAGCGTCGTCCACGCCCACGATTTCGCCCGAATCGAGCTGGCCCTCAAAGACACGGCCGAACGCTACGAAGGCGGATCGCCAAACACCGCCGGCTTCATCGGCCTGGGCGCCAGCCTGGAACTGCTCAGCCGCTTCGGCTTCCAGGCGATCGCCCGACGGGTCCTCGAAATCACCGACCTGGCCTGTCGCCGACTCGGGCAGATCGGGGCGGTCATCCACAGCGACCGCCGGCAGGCCTACAAGAGTGGGATCGTGGCCTTCGAGCTGCCCGGCCGCGACCCCCAGGCCGCACGCCGGCACTGCCTCGAGCAAGACGTGGTCCTCAGTTGCCGTGGTGGCCGGCTGCGAATCAGTCCTCACGCCTACAACGACGACTCGGACGTCGACCGCCTGGTCGAGGCGTTGAAGTAGGCCCGCCGGTCCGCTAGACTGTGGGAGACGCCTCTGACGGCGCTAGACTGTGGGAGGCGTCTCTGACGGCGCGGCCGGTGCGTGTCCCCTTGCCGTCGGAAACGTCCCCCACATTGCCAGGACCCCAGCGCATGAATCCTCCTTCTCCCCGTATTGCCGTTTACCCCGGCTCGTTCGATCCGATCACGCTGGGACATCTGAACGTGATGGAGCGGGTCAGCCGGCTCTTCGACCGTTTGATCGTGGGGATCGGGATCAATATCGACAAGCAGGCCATGTTCGAGCCGGAGCAGCGGCAGGAACTGATCCGCGGGGCCACGTCCCACTTGAACAACATCGAGATCCGTACCTTCTCACGCCTGGCGGTGGACTTCGCCCAGGAGTGCGGCGCCCGAATCATGGTCCGCGGCGTCCGACCGCTTACCGACATCCAGGCGGAATTGACCATGATGATGGCCAATCGCCGCCTGGCTCCGGAGGTCGAGACCCTGTTCATGATCGCCGACGGCGAACTGGCCCACGTCTCCAGCTCGCTGATCAAGCAGATCGCCCCCCTGGCCGGCGAAAAAGAGTTGGCCCGATTCCTCCCCCGTAACGTGGTCGATGCCCTGCGAGCGAAGCTCAGCGGCAAGTAGCCGCTGGCGGCTTAGCAATCTCGCCCACTCAATTCTTCTCCGCCCCGCCCGCACCATTCTCCTTGTTCAGGTGGCGGCGGAGGTATCGGGCGCGCTCGATGTTCCGATCGCTGGTGCTCAGCTCCGTGCCGCTGAGCTTCTGGAGGTGGGCCGGCTGAGTGTGGATGAACAGTTGGTTTATGGCGGCAATCTCCAGGTCCGGAAGCAGCCCCAGGTTCACCCCCATCCGCACGCTGGAAAGCAGGTGCAAGGTCTCTTCGGAGCTGATCGTCCGGGCCCGACAGAGGATGCCGTAGGCGCGGCTTACGCGGTCGTGCAGGTTTTCGCGGCTCTCCTTGATCAGAAAGTCGCGGGCCTGACGCTCGTAGTCGATGATCACCGGCATGATGTCCGCAATCTGCCGGATCAGGTCCGCCTCGCTGCGGCCCAGGGTGATCTGGTTGCTGATCTGGTAAAAGTCGCCCATCGCCTGCGAGCCTTCGCCGTAGAGGCCGCGAACCGCCAGGCTGATCTTTTGCAGGCTCCGGAAGACTTTGTCGATCTGGCGAGTTATCACCAGTGCCGGCAGGTGAAGCATCACGCTCACGCGCATCCCCGTCCCCACGTTCGTCGGACAGGCGGTCAGATACCCCAACTGCTCGTGGAAAGCGTAGGTCACCTTCTCCTCGATCAGGTCGTCCAGCCGATTGACCTGCTCCCAAACGCTCTCCAGGTCCAGCCCGCTCTGCATCACCTGCATCCGCAGATGATCCTCCTCGTTGATCATCAGGCTGAACTTCTCGCGCTCGTCGATGGCCACCGCGCGGGCCCCCTGGCTCTCGGCGTGCTCGCGGCTGATCAGTTGCCGCTCCACCAGGAACTGGCGGTCCACCCCCTCCAGCTCCTCCACGTTGAGGTACAGCAAATCGCCGGAGGCCTCGATGCTCAGAATCCGCTCCCGCAGCGCGTCTTCGATCTGGGTGCGGTCCTGCCGGGTGGCCCGGCTGATGAACGGATAATCCGCCAAGTTCCGCGCCAGCCGGATCCGGCTGCTGATCACGATGTCGGCCTCAGGCCCGGAGCCCCGAAGCCATTCGCCGCTCTTGTCGGTCAGATCATCGAGTTTCACTGCGTCGTCCCGGCTAGGGGTTGCCCTCGGCTTCTATACGCTGGATCTGGTCGCGCAGTTCGGAAGCCCGCTCGTACTTCTCCTCCTCCACCGCTTCTTTCATTTCGCGACGCAACCGGATCAGCTTGGTCCGCTGGGCACCGCCGTCGGGGCAACGCTTGGGTGATTTGCCGCTGTGCTGCGTCTCCCCGTGAATGCTCATGATCAGCGGCTCCAACTGGGCCTGAAAACAGGCGTAATCGTGCGGACACCCCAACCGACCCTGGCTGCGAAATTCGTAAAAAGTGATCCCACACACCGGGCACGACTGCTTATCCAGTTCGGCCAACTCCGCCGCCGTCTGGCCGACGGCCATCTGCTGAGCCATCTGCTGCGCCAGGACCGCCGCCATGCTCCCACCAGCGGCCGGCTCGCTGCCCGAAGAGGTAAGATACTCCCGCGCGTGGTCTTCGCACAAATGCAGTTCTTGTGGCTTCCCACCGGTCAGCTCGGTGATGTGAAACGTCGCCGGTTTGTCACATTGCTGACATTTCATCCAACTTCGCCTCCAGGCAACCGCTTACCGCCG
Organism: uncultured Planctomycetaceae bacterium; assembly: GCA_964618095.1. GTDB lineage: Bacteria > Planctomycetota > Planctomycetia > Pirellulales > Thermoguttaceae > CAZUAM01. Next base: position 3,126 of record CAZUAM010000030.1, read on the forward strand.
CTGCCTCCAAACAAACAGGCCAAAAACAAATCTTCGCGGCAATTCCGCGCCCACAAATGGGCCTCGACGGGACTGCGGGACTGCCAGCAAAGGCATCTGCCACCAACAGGATTCTAACACCACACCCCCGCCTGTCAAGGCGAGTCACCGAAACGGGGGATCCCGTAAAAAAGGCAACGACCCGACAGAGAGCTAGAACGGGTGTGCCACGGCCGACACGGCCGTGGCACACGTCAGTAGCGATTTGAGCCGCGTTTCTAGCTTTCTGTCGGATCGTTGAAAAGGGGCAATCTGGAAAGGGGAAGACGGAAGGGGGAGCCGGCCAGCAAACGCCCTCCACCGCTCAGCGGCGGGGCTGGCCCCGCCATGCCCGCGGTCGGCCACCTCCCCCGACCGCCGATTGCAGCCCCACAACTTTGGTTGCCGCCGGCAGCGGGGACTGCTAAGCTGTCATAGGCGCGAGGCCCTACACCGGCTGCCGGTGCCCCGGCCTCCCGTACGACTCAGATCGCCCGCAGCGAACCTCACCAGCCAAATCCGTGTCAAATTGGCCAATACTCGTGCAGCGGCATCCTGCCCCGGCGTCCCCGCTCGACAAGGCACCCCCCCGACTCGTATGCACACGGCAACAGCACTACATTCTCCCGATCTCGAAACCTTCCAGAAGCTGGCCGTAGACGCCGACCTGGTTCCCGTCTACCGCCGCCTGGTCAGCGACGCCTTGACCCCCGTCAGCGCCTTTCACAAAATCGACGCCGGACGATGCGCCTGCCTCTTCGAAAGCGTCGTCGGCGGCGAGAAGGTCGGACGCTACAGCTTCCTGGCCACCGAACCCTTCTTCGAAATCGAGGCCTACGACAACCGGGTGACCACCAACGCCTATTCCGGCGTCTCGGCCGCCGGAGTACCCACCCTGGTCACCCGCCAATTCCAATCCGATAACCCCTTGGAGGTGCTGCGGCGCCGGGTCGAGGCGTTCCGCGAGGTCACCCTGCCGGAGCTGCCCCCGTTTTGCAGCGGGGCCGTCGGCTACGCCGGATACGACACCGTCCGCTATTTCGAACACCTCCCACATGCCCCCCCGGACGATCGCCAGGTACCCGATCTGGCCTTCGCCTTCTACGACCAGATGGTCGTCTTCGACAACGTCTCCAAGACGATTGTGGTCGTGGCCATGGCCCGGTTGGACGTCCCGGGGGCCGACCCGGCCAAGGCCTACCGGCACGCCTGCCGCCGCGTGGACCGGCTGGTAGATCAACTCTCCTCCCAGCAGTGCAAGCTCCAGCCGGTCGATATCCGCCCCCAGGGAGAGGTCCACCTCGCCTGCGAGTCGAATTTCCCCCAGGCCGACTTCCAGCAGGCCGTCCGCAAGTGTGTGGAGTACATCCGCGCCGGCGACGTCTTCCAGGTCGTCTTCAGCCAGCGCCTGAAAGTCCCCATCCGCTCGCACCCCTTCGAGATCTACCGCCGCCTGCGGGTGATCAACCCCAGCCCCTTCATGTTCTACGTCCGCACGCCCAGCGTGACCCTGGTGGGCAGCTCTCCCGAGGTGATGGTCCGCGTGGTCGACGGCCAGGTCACCGTCCGCCCGCTGGCCGGCACCCGCCCTCGCGGCGACACCGAGGAGGAAGACCGCCGTCTGGCCGAAGAGCTGCTGGCCGATCCCAAGGAACGCGCCGAACACGTGATGCTGGTAGACCTGGGCCGCAACGACGTGGGCCGCGTCGCCCAATACCGCTCGGTCAAGCTTACGGACGTAATGACCATCGAACGCTACAGCCACGTGATGCACATCACCAGCAACGTCGAAGGCCGGCTCACCCCGGGCAAGGGCGCCTTCGACGCCCTCCAGGCATGTCTGCCCGCCGGCACCGTCTCGGGCGCGCCGAAGGTCCGGGCGATGGAGATCATCGACGAGATCGAGCCCCACCGCCGTGGCCCCTACGCCGGCGCGGTCGGCTACGTCGACTTCGGCGGCAACATGGATACCTGCATCGCCCTGCGGACCATCGTCATCCAGGACAACACGGCCTACGTCCAGGCCGGCGCCGGCATCGTCGCCGACAGTGTGCCGGTGAACGAATGGAACGAAACGCTCAGCAAGGCCCGCGGCTTGCTCAAGGCGATTGAACTGGCCGAAGAAGGCGCATAACCTACCAACTTAGCCGACGCAGATTGGGTTTTCAGGAGGGGTGTTTTCTCTCAGATTAGTCCGCATGACACGCCGATTGGGGGCATATGCGGAAACCTTATGCACACGATCTTAGCCAGTGAATGGATACTCCAAACGCAATTGACGTCTACAACCTTGAATTCCGCGGTTGGTGTCGCGAAATGACCATCGCGGGGTATCGCTTCGCTCCGGTGCCCGACTATCCAACGCGTTTGCAGGAGCTTCAGCACCTTGTCAGCGTACACGCTGAGTTTCCAATCACGCGCACGACTGGGAGTCATTGCGTAACCGCACAGGTTACACCACCTTCGCCAGAGCGAAGTTCGATCATCCCGTGGGCTGGGGTCAATGTGACGGCGCTCGAGGATATTCTACTGCTTTTGTCGATCTTCACGACGCGACATGTCTTTGTGGTTCGACAGAGGAACTCAGATCCCGATCACCAGCAGGTTCTGCTTGCAGACCCGCGCCAATTCCCTTGGGGCGGCCTCATCGCAACGTCCATCCCGTATATCGCGTCACCAGCGGCCGCCGACGAGGACACCAGCATTCATAGGCACGATATCGGCCTCGAAACGCATCTGAACAGGATATATGAAGTCATGCTTACCCCGGAGTGGCGAGCGAAGTATCGGGACGGGTATTACCTGGTACTGTTCCAAGGAGCTCTCCAACAACGGACAATTGAATTGGCTTTTGTCAATTGCTGGACGATCTGGGAGCACCTATTCTCGATCCTGAACGACTCCTGGATGACGAAGCAACAGATTCATAGCATTCACGCTTCCGAGAAGATTGCCTATCTCCTGGTAACGTACGCCGTCCGAGAGAATCTTGAGGAGAAGGAAAAGAAGCGTCTGGAGACTCTCGCCCACATGCGAAACAGGTTGATCCACTATGGTCGGTTTCCCGAGCAGGATTCGGTGCATGAGGACGCCATGACGTTTGTTCGGGTGACGGAGTTCATAGTCGCCAAGACGCTTGGCCTCATTCCGTCGCGAATCTTTGATACAATGGATAGCTTCGAATCGTTTCTGACCACAAGCACAAAGGACGACACTGCGTAACAAGGGTGTTGCACCCGACGAACTTCTGCCGCTCCTGCTCAGAGTGCGGGTGGGCTCTAAACGTGGTGTGATGTTCCAAGCCGCGGGTGGCCCAGACAGCTTGCCTATCTGGGCGGCGGAGCCGCAACAGGCAGTTGGGGGCCGCGCCGGCGGCCCCCTGTGCCATCGGCACCCCGACAACCCGTCGACGCGACCAGCAGCGGCTCATCCTGGTCATCGGGCATAGCAGAGCGTATAATGAATAGCTCAACCCCCCGGACTGGCCAATCCCCCTACATCGCCAGGGTGCAATGACCCATGATCCGAGCATATGACGAAATCGTGGATTTCATCGCTGCCGGCACGACGCCGGGCGCCGTGGCCCGCTTCGAGGCCTCCCGCGAAACAAGGGAGCGCGTCGCCGAGTTGATCCATCGAGAGAAGACAACCGGGCTGGGGCCGGATGAGAAGTCCGAGCTTGATCACTATCTGGAGATCGAGCACTTGATGCGTCTGGCCAAGGCACGCGCTCGAGCCCTGTGCTGCGATGACTAGCCACATCAGCACACAACTGCGGCGGTTTGTGCAGTCGCGGGCGGGCGGCTTGTGCGAATACTGCCTGATCCACGAGACCGACACGTTTTTTGGCTGCCAGGTCGATCACATCGTGAGCGAGAAACATGGAGGGCCCACCGACCCCGAGAATCTCGCCTACGCGTGCACTATCTGCAACCGGGCGAAGGGGACGGACATCGGGTCCATTGCACCAAGCACCGGAGGGTTTACCCGGTTCTTCAATCCGCGCTCTGATCACTGGGCCGATCATTTCCGACTCAGCGGCGTGGTGATTGAGCCCCGTACTCCGATTGGAGAAGCCACGGCAAAGATACTTGGCTTCAACCAAACAGAGCGGATCCTCGAACGGCACGCTCTTGAGCGTCTTGGCAGGTATCCGCCAGAGGAGGCGACGAGAATGATCACGCGACGCGATGGCTGACCAGCCGTCCGCCAACAATCTGCACCCCGCAAGAGTTGATGGAAACATAAGGTCATGTGGCGCGATCCAATCGTTGCAGAAGTCCGCCGCAACCGCCAGCAGTATGCGGCAAGGTTTAACCACGACATCAAGGCGATTTGCCGCGCCGCGCGAGAAAAGCAGAAGAAGAGCGGGCGGGAAATCGTCTCGTTGCCGCCAAGGCGCGCCGCAAAAGAAGTGAAAACTGACGGTTGACCGGTGCTTGGCAAGTCCACGCGGGTAGCCCAGAGAGCTTGCCTGTCTGGGCGGCGGAGCCGCAAGAGGTATCTGAGCGCTGCGTCAGAGACCTCCTATGCCTTGGGCACGCCGACCAGAAGTCGTCGGGCCCACCCGCGAAAACAGGGAGGCCCACGTGGGGCGTAACACCCAACGGGAAACCGGAGACCAACCGCGATGCCTCAAAAGACGCTCGACCAGCACATCGAAATAACCCCGGGAATCTGCGGCGGTAAACCGCGAATTGCCGGACACCGAATCACCGTTCAGCAGATCGTCATTTGGCACGATCGCATGGGCAGGAGTGCCGATGAGATCGCCACGGAATACGATCTGGAACTGTCGGACGTGTATGCCGCGCTTGCCTATTACTTCGATCACCGCGAAGAGATTGACCGAGCTATTGAGGACTCAGACAAGTGGATCGAGGAAATCAGGCAGAAGACGCCCTCTCTGGTGAAGCAAAAGCTTCAACAGGATTCCACCGATGGCTGAGAAGATTCGATATTACGCCGACGAGCATGTCGCCAAGGCGGTGGCCCGCGGCCTTCGCCGAAGGGGCGTTGATGTCCTCACCGCGGCCGAAGCCGACATGCTGCGGGCCACTGATCAAGAGCACCTTCAATTCGCGGCCGGCCAGCAGCGCGTGATATTCACCCAGGATGACGATTTTCTTCGTCTCGAGGCGCAAGGCCAAGGGCACGCCGGCATTGTCTACGCCCAGCAGCATACCCCAATTGGCACTATCGTCTCCGGCCTAATGTTGGTCTATCAGATACTGACACCGGACGAGATGAGAAGTCACGTTGAGTTTCTGTAGGTCACTGCTTCGAACGCAGGAGGCCAACAAAGCTCGCCTCTCTGGGCGGCGGAGCCGCAAGAGGTATCGCAGCCCCGCCCCAGCGACCTCCTCTGCCTCGGGCACCCCCACAACGAGTTGTCGCGGCCACCCGCGAAATCCGGGCGAGTGATCTTGGTCTTTAGCCACTTGGTTGCCCTGTTGCCGAGCCCGCCAACCGTGAATCTGGGGCGCTAGGCAACTTCCCTGTCAATACGATATAATGAAAGTGTGCGGTGCGAATGACTTCCTGGCAAGCGGGAGAGACACAATGACCGCAACGGAACCCCGATACAGCAAGGAGGAATTCGCCCAACGTGGCGATGCCATCTACGAGCGCGACGTTAAGCCCGCCGTGGAAGAAGGCAATCAGGGCAAATTCGTGGCCATCGATATAGAAACGAGTGCATACGAGGTAGACGCAAACGAGTTGACGGCCTCTGATCGCTTATTGGGTCGTGTCCCGGGCGCCCAAATCTGGTTGAGGCGGATCGGCTCCCCGTACGCTCACCGGTTTGGCCCTCGATCGCGCTCGGAGGGGTCACGATTACGGGTGTGGTCACGGCCGATCGCGAGGCCACTATCCGCTTGGCGGTGCGCGGCCCCGTCGGCGACGAGTGTGCGGTCGAAGCCGTTATCGATACCGGGTTCAATGGTTGGCTCAGCCTGCCGCCTTCTTCGATCTCTCAGCTCGGGCTTCCATGGCGCCAGCGTGGCCGTGCACTTTTGGGGGACGGTAGCCAGCGCGTTTTCGACATCTACGAAGCAATTGTAATCTGGGATGGACAGCCCCGTCGCGTTCCCGCGCACGAGGCAGATACGGCGCCGCTGGTCGGCATGTCGTTACTGGAAGGTTACGAGTTAATCGTTCGGGTCCGGCCGGGTGGGAACGTGACTATCGCAGTGTTGCCGTAGTGGCTGGCCGTTCAGGCCGTGAACACGTAGAAGCTGACAACCATGCAAATCGACTCCATCGAACTGTTCCACGTCGCGCTGCCGCTTCGGCAGCCGATGGAGACTGCCGGCCGGCAGTTCGAGACCCTCGAAACCGTCCTCCTGCGGATACAAAGCGGCGATACCGCCGGCTGGGGCGAGGCCAGTCCGGGGGGCGCGCCCCTGGCCGGCCAGGAGTGGGCCGCCGCCGTCTTCGCCTGCCTTCGCGATTGGCTCGCCCCCGCGGTCCAGGGCGCGTGGATCGAGTCGGGCGATCAGCTCGCCGAGCGGCTGGCCCCCTTCCGCGGAAATCGCTTCGCCAAGGCGGCCCTCGATACGGCCTGGTGGGATCTCAGCGCCCGAAAGCAAGGCCGACCGTTGCACCAGCTCCTCGATGGCCGGCCCGACGCGGTCGAGGTCGGCGTCGGCTTCGACCAGATGGAGTCGATCGACGAGTTCCTCGAGGCCGTAGGTAATGCCTTCCAGGCCGGCTTCGCTCGGGTAGAACTAAAATTCCGCCCCGGATGGGACGTCCAAATGGTGGACTTCATCCGCAAGGAGTTCCCCGCCGAGACCTTCCACGTCGACGTCGAAGGGGCCCTCACCCTGGGTCACATGGAGATGCTCTGCCGGCTGGACGACTTCGACCTGGCCATGGTCGAACAGCCGCTCCCGCCCGACGACCTGGTCGGACATGCCATGCTCCAGGACACGGTCCGCACCGCGATCTGCCTGGACGAGGGCATCACCACCCCCGCCCAGGCCGAAATGGCCCTGGACCTGAAGAGCTGCCGCTACGTGAACCTCAAGCCGGGCAGGGTAGGGGGGCTCACCCCGGCGGTCGCCATCCACGACGCCTGTCAAGAAAACTCCGTTGCCTGCTTCGTCGGCGCGATGCCGCAGAGCGCTATCGGTGCCCGCATCGGCCTGGCCCTGGCTGCCAAGGCCAACTGCACCTACCCGGCCGATTTCGTCGCCTCCGATCAACTCTTGGAGCAGGATCTGGCCCAGCCGCTGCTGCCGAATCGCGACCAGCCGGACGGTAAAATGTGCGTGCCCCTCTGGTCCGAGCCGGGCATCGGCGTGGAACCGCAGCCCGACCTGCTGGAGAAGTTTTCCATCAACCGGGCGAAGTTATAGACGCAGTGCTTCCAACAACCGCGGCCGCGCGGTGAGGACAATAGCCGGGCCGCAACGCGGCCCGGGGGGAGGTGCCCCAAGGCGCAGGCGCCCGCGCCGCGTTGCGGCCCGGCTATTGTCACTTCCACGTTGTGGTTTCGGGACCGTCCCAAATGTGGCATTTCGGTTCTGACCCCTATTGACAAATGCGGTGCCGCCAGGGGCCGACGTACCGTCGGCCTGAGCCTTGCGCAGCCCAAGAACTGTCAGAAAAGCAACTTGCGCCGCGAGACGATCCCGTGGTTTCTTCTGCTGCGACTCTCGATTCGAGCACGCTGTGGGCCAATCAGCTCACGTCAAACTGACGCAAAGTGAGGACAACGCGATGATCCGTGTAGTTGCCACCATCGAACTTGGCCGAAGGCCGCCGTGATGATTTCCTGGCCGTGCTGCGAGAACTTGTGCCGAAGGTGCTCGCCGAAGAGGGCTGTGTGGAGTATGGCCCGTGGGTGGACCTGCCCACCAACATTCCGGCCCAGCCGGAAACCCGTAACAACGTGGTCATGGTCGTCGAGAAGTGGGAGACCATCGAGGCCCTCGAGGCCCACCTGATGGCCCCGCACATGCTCGAGTTTCGCCAGACGACCGAACCGATCAGGGTCGGCGTCGCGTTGCAGATCCTCGAACCGGCGTAGCGCAACGACCGGCGCCCCCCGGCCGCCCCAAACCCAGTACCGTTCAATTAAGCGCAATATCTGGGAGGATCAAGTGGCACCGGCGGCTCGCCGCTGACGGGAAGCAGATCCCCGTCTTCTGGCGGATTGCCATTGTCGGATCGGTTCTCGCGTGCCACGGCTGTGTCAGCCGTGCTCCAGATTTGCCGGTTTGCTCAGGGAAGCACGGCCGACACGGCCGTGGCACGTTTGTGAATAATCCCCTCTGGTGGCCGTTCCGGCCGTCTTCTTGCTCACGGGGCGATTGCCGGCCGGCATACCCCCTTCGGCACGGCCGACACGGCCGGGGCACACACCGGTCAGGGCACCAACCCCCCAAACGGCTCCCGCCCGCCTTTTCTCCGCCGCCGCCAGCCCTTAGACTCATGGAAAGAGGCTTAAACGGAGAGGGGGCTCAACGAGCATGGCCACTTTCCCGGAATACGAGGCAACTGGCACCGGCCGCCGCCGGCTCCTGACGCTGGGGTTGGTCTGCCTGGCCCTGGGCCTGGCGATACCGGCGGCCCTGCCCGGCTGCGGCGGATGCCGCAAAGAAACCCCACAACAGAAGAAGGAACGGGAAAAGAAGGAGGCCGAAGAGCGGGCCGAGAAGAAAAAAAAGGAGAAGCCCAAGCCCGATTTCGAGGTCAGCCGGCTGATGGCCCGGCCAACCGGGAGGCTGCCGGCGGGACGCTCGGAGCCCCTCGGCGCCCCCTACAAACCCGGCCATTGGACCGCCACCACCTTGGAGGCAAAGGCCAACAACTTCGATTTTGTGGGCGATCTGGAAATTGTGGCCACCGACGCCAGGGGGCAGCCGATCCCCATCGAGGGCGCGCCGTTCGACCTGACCACCTCCTGCCAGGTCACCCTGGGAAAGCGACAGCGGCCCAAACCCTTCGAGTCGATCCTGTTCGTCCCTCCCACCCACCAGCATCCGGTCGCCTCCTGCCGGCTGAATTGGCGAAAAGGGAGCCGTCGCGCCTGGCAGTCCCCCAGCCTGCTCGCCCGGATGCCTCCCTACCAGTATCATCTCGTCGTGATCGCCGCCTTGCCCGAAAACTACGCCTACCTGAACCGGCTCTCCTCGGTCAAGCCCCCCACGGATGACTTCGGTAGCAACCCCACCAAACCCTATTACCGGGTGGCCTTGATCCAGGCCGACAAGCCCGACCCGCGCCGCCGCTTGCCGTTGCCGTCGTATGGGCTGTTGTGGACCAGTATCGCCTCCGTGGTATGGGACGACGCCGCCCCGGACGCCCTGGACCGGCCCCAGCAGGAGGCCTTGCTCGACTGGCTGCACTGGGGAGGACAGTTGATCATCAGCGGGCCCGACACCCTCGATAAGCTGGCCGACAGCTTTCTGGCGCCCTACCTGCCGGCTACCAGGGTGCCCGGGGCCCGACAGTTGGGCAAGGACGATTTCAAGGAGTTGCACCGATGGGCGAATTACCATCCGAACGATCAGCACAAGAACCTCAGCAGCGACAAGTCGGTCCGGCAGTTGGCACCCCCCAGGCCCCTAAACGGCGTCAGACTTCAAGAGCACCCTCAGGCCCGGTTCGTGCCCGGCTGCGGAAAACTGCTGGTCGAACGCCGCCTGGGTCGGGGGCGGATCGTGGTCTCGGCCTTCGGACTCAGCGGTCGTACCTTGAGGTCCTGGCAGGGAATGGACGAGATGTTCAACGCCTTCCTCCTCCGCCGGCCCCCTCGAAAATTCGCCCAAAACCAGCTCGGCGAGTGGGAGGTCCGTTGGGCCGACGGCCACCCCCGGCTCGACGCCGGGCGCATCTGCAACCTCCGCTACTTCACCCGCGATCTGTGCGATCTGCCCCCAGACAAGGGCGTGGGATTTGGCACCTATCTGCCGCAGCTCGCCGACAGCGGCCCCTATTCGGAAGAAGAATTACTCCCCCAAGGACCCGGCGTCGCCGCCTGGAACGACGCCAACCCCGTCGCAGATTCCGCCCGAACCACCCTCCAAAACGCCGCCGAAATCGAAATCCCCCAGCGCAGCTTCGTCGTCTGGGTGGTGGCCGCATACCTGCTGATTTTGGTGCCGGCCAATTGGGCCGTGTTCCGGTTGATTAACCGCGTGGAATGGGCCTGGGCCGCGGCACCGGCCATCGCCGTTGCCTGTACCGTCGTGGTGGTCCGCATGGCTCAGCTCGACATCGGTTTCGCCCGATCCCGGACCGAAATCGCCGTGGTCGAGCTCCAGGGAGATTACCCCCGCGCCCACGTTACCCGATACACCGCGCTGTACACCTCGCTGACGACCAGCTACGACTTCCGTTTAAGACGCCCGGACCCGTCGGACTGGATTGAGAAACCCAAAGAGGGGGACCCCGGCGCCCTGCTGCTGCCGTTTGGCAATCCCAAAACCGTCCGCCAGCAGGATCGCCGATCGCTGCTGTTCCGCCGCGGCGCCGACGCCAGCCTCGCCGGCTGCTCCGTCCGGTCCAACTTCACCGGCCTGGTCCACAGCGAACAGATGGTCGACCTCGGCGGGGCCCTCTCACTGGTCGAAACCCCAGCCGGCAGACTCCAACTGGTCAACAAGACCCGGCTCACGCTCCGCGACGTCGGAGTCGTCAAAAGGGCCGAGTCCGGCAATACCTTCTCGACCGACTGGATGGACACACTCCAGCCGGGAGAGACGGTCACCCTGAGATTCGGCCAACGTCGGAGCAGGCCTCCGAGTAAGCGACTGTGGGGCGACCCAGGGCGACGGCAGGGCGGTCCCCTGCTGGCAGTAACCAACCTGCCAACCGATGAGTTGAGCCTGATCGACCTGGCTCAAGATATCACCGATCTTCAGCCCGGCCAGGTGCGGTTGGTCGCCTGGCTCGAGGAGCAGATCCCCGGGCTGGAGGTCCGGCCGGCCGCCCCCCAAACCAGGTTCGCCACCCTGGTCGTCGCCCATTTGAAATACGGCTTCGGCAATGACCCCCAACCGGATGTGAACGCCCTGAAAACCCGCCCTGGCGCAGGCCCCGAAACGGATATGAACGCCGAGAAAACCTCCAACCAAGATGGGTGATTACCGAACCCCGCTCCCACGGGCCGCAGTCCGTGGGCGTTTCGTGTGAAGTTGGAATCCCTAATCCCCAATCCCTAGTCCCCAATCCCTCGCCTCATGATCGAACTCATCAACTTCACCAAACGCTACGGCGACCTGTTGGCAGTCGACGGCTTGACCTTGAAGATCGAACCCGGCGAGATGTTCGGCTTTATCGGGCCCAACGGGGCGGGCAAGAGTACTACCATCCGCTTCCTGGCCACCTTGCTGAAGGCCACCGGCGGCGACGGGATCGTCAACGGACACCGCGTCACCCGGCAGCCGCTGGCCGTCCGTCGCAGCGTCGGATACATGCCCGACGCCTTCGGGGTCTACGACGGCATGAAGGTCTGGGAATTCCTCGACTTCTTCGCCGTGGCCTACCAGATCCCCCGCAGCCGCCGCAAACAGGTCATCTCCGACGTGATGGAGCTGCTCGATCTGACCGGCAAGCGCACCGACTTCGTCAACAGCCTCTCCCGCGGCATGAAGCAGCGCCTCTGCCTCGCCAAGACCCTGGTCCACGACCCCCCCGTGCTGATCCTCGACGAGCCGGCCAGCGGCCTGGACCCCCGGGCGAGAATCGAGGTCAAGGCGCTGTTGAAGGAGCTCCGCCGGATGGGCAAGACCATCCTCATCTCCAGCCACATCCTCACCGAGCTGGCCGACTGCTGCACCTCGATCGGGATCATCGAACGCGGCAAGCTCCTGATGCAGGGCCCCATCGAGGAGGTCTACCACCGCATCCGCCGCAACCGCATCGTGAAAATAAAATTCCTCGAAAACACCGAGGCCGGCATCTCCATCATCCGCAGCATGCCCGAGGCCCGAGACGTCCAGATCGAAAACAACCAAGTCACCGTCGAATTGGCCGCCGAAGACCACCAGGTCGCCGACCTGATGGAAAAACTGATCGCCTCCGGAGTCCGCATGAATTCCTTCGCCGAAAAAGAACCCACCCTCGAGGACGTCTTCATGTTGGTGACCAAGGGAGCGGTGGCGTAATGTAGAATGATGAATGATGAATGCAGAACGAAGGATTCGGCGGCGAACCTGTGCCCGCCCGTCGTGTCTATGGCGAAGAAGCATCTCGCCCAAAGGGCCAAACACTCCGAGGAGCGCCAGGCATGGCGGAGACAACGGTTAGCATTCTGGACTACATCGACGACATTACCGTTCCCGGAAACGTCTTCAAGAAGCCCGCGAACGAGTACTGGGCTCTCGTTTGCATGTGGCAAGGGATGGAGTACTTGTATAGACAAGCCTCGCATTGCGACGGAATCGTCAAACACCGTGTTAACCCTCACGGCAAATCCACCTACGTGAGCCTGGGCAATGATCCAGACTTCCGTGGGGTCCCTATGGCGCTCCTAACGTCGGCTTTCCATTGGTACGCAATGTCGGCATACCAGTATGTCCTCACGGTGGGGGCAATCGCTCGCCGCCAAGATCCCAGTCGGTCAAAGCCGAAGGACTACGTCCCGAAAGTCATTCCCGAAGTGCTCACATTCCGTGACAAGGTCGCTGCCCATTTTGTTTGGGCATTGAACGACAACAGAGACAACGATGCAGAGCGGCTCGCCAGTATCATGCCGCCACTCGCGTTCCGGGACGACTCTTTTCACGTCGGAGCGTTTGCTGTCACTGTACGCCGCGCTGGGAAGGTAAGCGATTCACGGGCCATCCAACCGTGGAGTATTTGTAGGGTCCACGAGCAACTCCGAAAGCGATACTGGCCAGATCAAGGGGCGCATGAAGCAGTCCACAATAAGCAGCCGAATGCTGAATAGCCTATATGTTCTGGCTCGTCCACAGCGCTGTTGAGCATTGACATTTGCGGAGAAGAGATAGTAGATGACCGGCAAGGAATTCATGAACGCTGTCGGAAACGGCGAGACGGATATCCTCCAATTGCTGTTGGAGATACTCACCGAGACTCGCTCGGCATATTGCGTCATCGGGGGTCTCGCGGTGAATGCCTATGCAGAACCGGTCGTGAGCCTCGACCTGGACGTCATCGTGGCGGCAGACAAGGTTGACGAGGTCGCCACCGCGGCCAAGAACAGCGGGCTGAAGGTTGAGAAGTTCGAGCATAGCCTCAATCTTACGAGCGAAAAATCCGACCTCCGAATCCAGCTTCAAACCGACCTCCGCTACCAGGAATTCCTCCCCCGGGCTGTTGAGAAAGAAATACTTGGCTACCGATTGAGAGTCGCATCGGTGGCCGACGTGCTTCAAGGAAAGCTTTGGGCCTATCTCGACAAGTCGCGACGCAGGAGCAAGAGACAGAAGGACCTGGCAGACATCATGCGCCTGGTGGAAGCCCATCCCATCCTGGAGAATCAACTTCCTCCAACCATACGCCAGCTATTACACGAGTAGACCGCCTGCCATTCATCATTCATCATTCAGCATTCAGCAGTCAGCATTCAGCATTCAGCATTCATCATTCTGCATTCATCATTCCGATGTATTTGCTCGAAAACCCCGTCCTCCAACGCGAACTGCTGGTGAACCTGCGGATGACGCGGGCGTTTGTGCTGCTGTTTGCCTACATCGCCCTGCTGGGGTTGGTCGTCTACGTGGCCTGGCCCAGCCAGCAGCGGCTCGATCTGACCAGCAAACCCAAAGAGGCCGAACAACTCGTCAACCTCTTCTTCCTCGGCCAGTACATCCTGATGTCGCTGATGGCCCCCAGCTTCGCCGGCGGGTCGATCACCGGCGAAAAGGAGCGGCGGACCTACGAGATGCTCCTGGCCAGCCCCATGCGGCCCCAGGCCATCGTGCTGGGAAAACTCCTGGCCTCCCTCTGCCACCTGGCCGTGCTGGTCTTCGCCTCCCTGCCGATCGTGATGCTCTGCCTGCCCCTGGGCGGCGTCTCGCCGTGGGAAGTCTTGGCCACCTACCTGGCCATGGCCGCCTCGGTGACCACCTTCGGAATGATCTGCCTGACGGCCAGCAGCTACTTCACCCGAACTATCGCCGCGTTGGTCGTCTCCTACCTGATCATCCTCCCCATGGCGCTGTTCGGCGTGTTGTTCTACACGGTCACGCTGGCGGAGGGGTTCTACGCGCTTTCGGAAGAGGCGGGCTGGTACCGGCTGGTGATCCTCGGCGGCGTGTTTCCCGTGGCTTGCATCGTCGTCTGCGCCTTCCTGTTGATCGCCACCAGCCGCCGGCTGCTGCATCCGCCCGACGTGGGCAGCGAAGCCAAGGACGTGGTCGACCCGGAGCTGGAGCAGAAAACGGCCGTGGGCATGGTCATCCGCAGCGACCAGTTCCCCGACAAGCTCTTCGCCCCGCCCAAGCGGACCGACCTGATGGCCGATCGGATCAACCCCGTCTACGACAAGGAAATGCGCAGCGAGCTGTTCGGCCAGGGCACCCTGATGCTGCGGCTGGTGATCCAGTTGAGCATGTTCCTGGCCCTGCCGCTGATGGCCGTCTGTCTCTACATGGTCCCCCGCCTGGCCCCCTGGTACACCGGCTACGTGCTGGTGTTTAACATGCTCGTCGGCCCGGTCTTCGCGGCCGGCAGCATCACCGGCGAACGCGAGCGCCAGACCCTGGAGTTGCTGCTGACCACCACCGTCTCGCCCTGGCAGATCCTCTGGGGCAAGCTGCTATCGAGTCTGCGGATCTCCAGCGTGCTGACCAGCTTTCTGGTCTGGCCGCTATTGCTGGCGTGCCTGTTGCCGCCGTGGACCTACTGGCATGATATGGTCACCATGTTCGGCTACGTGGCCATCATCGCGCTGACGAGCCTGACCACGACCATCCTGGCCATGTTCTGTTCGGTGATCTTCCGCAAGACGTCGGTGGCGATGATGACGGCTTACCTGGTGATCATGCTGCTGTTCGCGGTGCCGGTGGCGGTGGAGTGGTTCGCCTGGTTCTTCTTCGAAACGGCTCCGGCCACGCAGGTGATCCGCCAATTGACCTTCACCAGCCCGTTTGCCGCCTCGTTCAGCCTCCCGTTGCACCTCGGCGACGCGCCTCCAGACGAGCGATGGCCGGTATTCTTCGGTTTTCTGACCTTCTACGTGATGGTCAACCTCACCCTGCTCTGGTCGATGCTCTGGCTGTTCAACGTCCGCTGGCGGGTGCGATACTGAGCAGCAGCCGCCCAAGCTGGAACCTGCCGGAGGATTGTTGTAATCCCCGTCCGCCTGCGATATATTGG
>CAZUAM010000030.1:18453-21764 GCA_964618095.1 uncultured Planctomycetaceae bacterium
GGGGGTTTCTCCCTGTGGGGGGGGGGGTGTGTCTCAGCCCCCCCCCCCCACCAACCCCCCCCCCGGGGGGGGGTGTGGGTGGGGGGGGGGCCCCAACTGCCGGCGACTCTCCCTTCACCCCACCCTTCTCCCAAAGGGAAAGCGAATCCTGGTACGACCCCCAAAGGCCAGCGCCCCGAACTGGAATTCTCCGGCAGATTGTTGTCGTCCTCGTCCACTTGGGATACACTACGACGCGTAAAAGGGGCCGCCTGGACGCGGCGGCCGAACCTCCCAAGAATCCCCGTTTTGATCGCGAGCACCCCTCATGACCTACCGTACGACTACGCTCCTGAGAAATGCGTTTTGCCTGTTGTTCGTTGCGGCCACGGTGGCCCATGCCGCCGAACCGGCGGCCGAGACCGCCCTCGATCGCTACGTGAAAAAGCCCGACCCCAGCTACCGCTGGAAACTGGCAAAAACCCTCCCGGGCAGCGGCTTCACCACCTACGTGGTCGACCTGACCTCGCAGAGCTGGCGCACCACGAAAGACGTCGATCGCACAGAGTGGAAACATTGGCTGGTGATCGTCAAGCCCGACAAAACACAAACCAACACGGCGCTGCTCTATATCGGCGGAGGTAGCAATCGCGATCGCGCACCACGCCAGCCCGGCAAGGAAATCATGGCCCTGGCACTGGGTACTCGCTCGGTGGTCGCCCAACTCCGAACCGTCCCCAATCAGCCGCTGGTCTTTCGCGCCGACGGCAAACCCCGCTACGAAGATGACCTGATCGCCTACACCTGGGACAAATTCCTCACCACGGGCGACGAGACCTGGATCGCACAGTTGCCGATGACCAAGAGCGCCGTGCGGGCAATGGATACCATGCAGGCCCTGCTTGCCGATCCGGCCGGAGGCGGATTGAAGATTGAGCGGTTCGTCGTCACCGGCGCCTCAAAACGCGGTTGGACCACCTGGCTTACCGCCGCCGTCGATCGCCGCGTGGTCGCGATCATCCCCATTGTGATCGACGTATTGAACGTACGTCTCTCGATGAAGCACCACCACGCCGCCTACGGATTCTGGGCCCCGGCCATCGGAGATTACGCCCGCCACGGGATTACCGAGCGCATCGACACGCCGCAGAGCCTCGCGCTGATGCGGGTTGTCGATCCGTACGTGTATCGCCATCGACTCACCATGCCGAAGTACCTCGTCAACGCCACCGGCGACCAGTTCTTCCTGCCCGACTCGTCCCAGTTCTACTTCGCCGGCCTCCCCGGCGAGAAACACCTTCGCTACGTCCCCAATGCCGATCACTCCCTGAGAGGTTCCGACGCGCTGCAAGGCATCTTGGCCTTCTATCGGGCCTTCCTCCGGGACACACCACGGCCGAGGTTCTCCTGGCAACTCAAGCCCGACGGCTCGATCCACGTGGCAACCAAGGATAGGCCCCAGAAGGTGCACCTCTGGCAGGCCACCGCGGCAAAATCGCGCGACTTCCGCCTGGAAACCATCGGCCCCGCTTTCAAGAGTTCCCCGCTTGAGGACCAGGGCGGCGGAAAGTACGTCGCCAAGGTTTCCCCGCCGGAGAAAGGCTGGACGGCCTTCTTCGTCGAGCTGGTCTACCCCAGCGGCGGCCCGGAACCCTTCAAGCTCACCACGGCCGTCTCCGTCCTCCCCGACCTCTTGCCGCACAAGGACAGCCCGATCAGCAACCGGAACCAAGCTCAGTAGAATTCAGGCCCACGCACCGGGACCCCAACAAAGACCGGGCCACCGGGCGAAGTTGGCACAACAGCCGGCAGGGCAGGGGGCGCATACCTCTTCAGAGGCATGGCAGCGACCCTCGTATGTCGCCACGGCCTGCTTGCAGCATTTCCACCGATCGTTAGAATCAGCCGGGATGCTCAAATAGGGCTCGAAAACGTGGAATGGTGCCATGGCCACCGAAACGATTCAGTTCGGCCCCGTCCCCGAGTCCTGGACACGGCGACATCTGCTGGGGCTCGAAGAACTCTCGGCCGAAGAGATCACCCTGATCCTAGACAAGGCGATGCTCTTCAAGCAGGCGATGGCCAAGGGCCGCACCGCCATCCCGCTGCTCACCGACAAGACCTGCGTCAACCTGTTCTTCGAGAACTCCACCCGCACCCGTACCAGCTTCTCACTGGCCGCCCGACGGCTGGGGGCCCAGACACTCGATTTTTCCTCCGCCACCAGCAGCCTTTCCAAGGGCGAGACCTTCATCGACACCGCCAAGAACATCGAGGCCATGGGCATCGACGTGGTGATCGTCCGCCACCGCACCCCCGGCACACCAAAGCTCCTGGCCGAAAACCTCCACTGCGCGGTGGTCAACGCCGGCGACGGACCCCACGAGCATCCCACCCAGGGACTCTTGGACATCATGACCATCCGCGAGCGCCGCGGCCGCGTCGAGGGCCTCACCGTGGCCCTGGTCGGCGACATCGCCCACAGCCGTACCGCCCGCTCCAACATCTGGGGACTCAAAAAGCTCGGGGCCCAGGTGATCGTCTGCGGCCCCTCCACCCTGGTCTCGCCCCGCTGGGCCGAAATCGGCGTGGAATTCTCCTACAGCCTCGACGACATCCTCCCCCGGGTAGACGTATTGAACCTGCTTCGCATCCAGTTCGAACGCCAGTTCACCCGCCCCTTTCCCTCGGTCCGCGAATACGCCCACCTCTACACCATGGATCGCCGGCGGCTGGAGAAGACCAAGGACGACGTCCTGATCATGGCCCCCGGGCCGATCAATCGCGGCGTCGAGGTGACCCCCGACGTGGCCGACGGCCCCCATTCCGCCATCCTCGAACAGGTCACCAACGGAGTCGCCGTCCGCATGGCCGTCTTGTGGCTGCTGGCCGGAAAACCCGACTGAAGATTGAAAATTGAAAAATGCAAATTGCAGATTGAAGACCTTGGATTCGTGGCTAGCCACCCGGGCCTGAAACGTGGAAGAGCCAGATCACATTGCAGCGCACGCGCATTCGTCGCGTCACCGTGACGACCTGATGCGGAGTGAGTCATGTGCCTGTTTCTGTTGCCTACGCGTTTTCCCCTCCAGTGAGATTCAAGAGTGGATCGATCAGATAGACGGCGTAGGCACAACTGCATTGTGTCCCCATTGCAACATCGATTCCGTCATCGGTTCTGCATCCGGTTACCCCATCGAAACACACTTCCTGGAAAACATGAATAAACACTGGTTCTGACTAGTCACCAATTTGCAATTTGCATTCTTCAATTTTCAATGCCTCCTCACCAGAATTCGTGGGTGAATTCGGGCTCGGGGAGGGCTCCGAGT
>CAZUAM010000031.1:0-21580 GCA_964618095.1 uncultured Planctomycetaceae bacterium
ACAGCCGTGGCACGCGAATACCTACCCGACGATGGTCCTATGAATAATCCGGGCTTGGTGAGGGGAATTCCCCGGCGCGTGGCACCGCGTGGTTTTGCCGGGAAGGTATGCCGGCCAGCGGGGTTACCCAGGGGTGCCTGCCGCGCCTTGCTACTGCGGTGCCGCCAGGAGAATCGCAACCGCCTGGCCCAAGCTGGTGTGATTCAGCACCAAGGCGGTGGGCTTATCGGTTTTCATGGATTGGCCATGAATGACGTTGACCGGGCAGTGGGGGTCGGGTTGTTGGTAGTTGAGCGTGTGCGGGACGGACTGCCGCTGCAAGGCCAGCACGCTGACGGCCATCTCCACGGCCCCGGTTCCCGCCCCCAGGTTCCCGAAGAAGCTCTTGGGCGCCGTCACCGGCACGTCTGCCAGCGTGTCGCGGATGGCCTGGGCTTCGATCCGGTCGTCGAAGATGGTGCTGGATCCGTTGGCGTTTACGTGTCCGACGTCGCCGGGCCGGAGTCCGGCGTCGCCGAGCGCGCCGGTGATCGCCTGGCGAATGCCGCGACCTCGCAGGGCCTCTCCGTTGCGGCAAGGCTCGAAGGTACCGGTGAAGCCGAGGACACGGGCCAGGACGGTCGCGCCGCGAGCTTCGGCGTGCTGCCGGGTTTCCAGGAGGAAGGCCCCGGCGCCTTCCCCGTTGACCGCCCCGTCGCGCTGGGCATCGAACGGCCGGGAGGCGGCGGCCGGATCGTCACTGCGGCCGGAGAGTTCGAGCACCTTACTCCGGACCCAGCAGCCGGGATGGATTCTCGAGCCGGTACCCCCGGCGATCATTGCGTCGGCGTGGCCCCGCTCGATCACCCGCATG
Source organism: uncultured Planctomycetaceae bacterium (assembly GCA_964618095.1). Lineage (GTDB taxonomy): Bacteria > Planctomycetota > Planctomycetia > Pirellulales > Thermoguttaceae > CAZUAM01. Next base: position 854 of record CAZUAM010000031.1, read on the forward strand.
GCCTCGGCCACGGCCGAGAGGCTGGAGACGTCGCCGAGCGTGAGCGAATTGTTCGGTCCTCGGGCGTCCTGGGCGATGCCGATGTGGCAGGCGGGCATGTTGGGCAGATACTTCAGCATCCAGAGGGGATACATTTCGGCCATGGCCTGTTCGCCCCAGCGGCTGAAGTCAAACTTCCCGTCGATAATGCAGCCACGATAGGCGTTGACCAACTCGGATAACTCACAGTTGATCAGGGCGGCGCCGAAGACGATCCCCAGCCGTTCCGGGTCGATCGGCCGGTCGTGCAACCCGGCCTGGGCACAGGCCAGGTCGGCCGCCGCAAAGCCCAACTGGATGTCGCGGCTCATCACCTTCAGGCTCTTGCGCGGCCGCACGTACTGCTTGGGATCGAACCCGGCCACGTCGGCGCCGAAGGTGACCGGCAGGTCGCTCTGCTGGAACAGGTCCAGGCGCCGCACGCCGCTTTGGCCCTCGGAAAGGGAGGTCCAGAAGGCCTCGTGGCCGATGCCGATCGGGCTGACCACGCCGATTCCGGTAATCACGATTTCCTGCTTCGTTGCCATACGCTGCGACTTGCCGTGAAGCTGAGAAGCTGATCTGCTCAAGCTGCAAGGATCGGGGCCGCCCCCACCGGCCCCGTGGCGGCGTTTACAGCTTGAATATCTCCATGTTAGCTCCCGGGGCGAAGCCCGGCAAGTCACTCATCCCTCCAGCGGTTTTTCGTAGATTCGATAGGTTTTGTAACGTCGCGCGCCTACCGCCTCCAGGGTGCGGTTGATCAGATGGTTGTCTTCCAGCGTCCAGCCGAGTTCGGCGCCGGTATAGCCGAGGGTGTTCTTGCCGTAATCCAGCGCCCGGAGGATCAGCAGCTCAATGATTCCCCGGCGGCGGTGCTCTGGCAACACCCCGAGGACCGCCATTCGGGCGGTCTTGATGTGTCGGGTGCGGTAGGAGAGCCGGACGAGGTTCAGGGGCAGTCCGAAGTTCGTCAGGCGGCCGTTCAACGGGCGGATGGCCTCGTTGACATCGGGCAAGGTGATGGAGAACCCCGCCGGACGACCGTCCACTTCAGCCAGCAGAACCAATTCGGCCACGGCCAGTCGGGCCAGCCGCTTTGCCAGGTAGCGGAATTCGGCGTCGCTGAAGGTGGTGAAGCCCCAATGCTCCCGCCAGGCCTCGTTGTAGACGGCCTGGCAGCGGCGAACCTCGGCCTCGAAATCCTCCCTGCGGAAGGGCCGGACCGTGACCTTGCCTCGCCGGGCAAGCCGCTCCGCTCGGCGGCGCCACTTGGTGATCATGTCGTGGGGATCGAGGAACCACCAGCTATGCAGGTCCTTGACCTTGGCCAGGCCCCAGGACTCCAACAGAGCCGCGTAGTAGGGCCGGTGATGGTTCATCATCACCCGCGGCGGCGTCTCGAAGCCCTCGACCAGTAACCCGCAAGGGTAGCTGAGCGAGTAGTCGATCGGTCCCCGGATCGAGGCGCGCCCCCGGGCGCGGAGCCAGCCGGCTGCCGCGCGGAGCAGGGCGTGGGCGAGTTCCCGGTCGTCGGTGCTCTCGAACATCCCGAAGCACCCCAGGTTGCTCCCGTGCTGCTGGTTATAGCGGGGGTCGTCGCTGACCAGGATTCGCCCCAGGGGGATGCCGCCCCGGGTGGCCAGGAACTGGGCGGCCTCTCCGTGGAGGAGGAAGGGATGTTTGCGGGGATTGAGGAACTCCTTGACGTCGGCCAGCAATGGGGGGACCCATTGGGGGTCCTCCGCGTAGATCCGCCAGGGAACCTTGCAGAACTGATCCAGCTCGCGGCGGCTGCGGACTTCCCGAATTTCCAACGGTCCGTCTGCCCTGGTAGCCGTGTGACGGCAGATGGCCGTTGTCTGTACGTCGGCGGGTGCCCCTTTGTCGGGTGCTTGGTTTTCCCAATCGTACAACCGGTAGGTCTTGGTGATTTTGGCGCCGCCCTTTTCCAGGCTGCCTCGCGAGAGCAAGTTGGATTCCATGACCCAGGAAAACTCGGCCTCTTCCATTCCCCAATCCAGGGCCTTGGGAACCAGCCCGTACATCAACGTCAGCCCGATGCCCATCCGTTGGAACTCCGGAAGCACGTTGGTGCTGATCAGCCGGATCCTCTTGAGCTGCTGCTTGTTCCGCAGCAAGCTGAAGATTCCGAAGGGGAGCAATCGGCCGTCGATTTGGCGGATTCGGGGGTTGTAGTCCAGCATCCCGAAGGATGCCCCGACCATTTTCCCATCGACCTCGGCCGCGATGGTGAGTTCCGGCACGATCAGGTGGCGGAGTCCCCGGGCGACGTGCCGCACTTCGGCTTTTGACATCGGCACGAAGCCCCAGGTGCCGGCCATCGAGCGGTTGTAGACCGAGAGGAATTCCTCCACGTCTTCGACGAATCGCGACCTGTCCAGCGACCGCAGCCGGACGTCGTAGTGCTCGACGATCTGCTTGGCGACCGGCTCGAGCTTGGCAAGGATCTTCGGCAGCATCTCCACGTGGCCCCAGTACGCGTACAAGTCCTGGGTCTTGTGGAAGCCGTAGCCCTCGATGAGCCGGGCGTAGTACTGCGGGTTGTAGGTCATCATGAAGAAGGGCGAGGAATCGAACCCGTCGATCAGCAGGCCCAATTCGTAGTTCAGCGACGGGTTGGCCGGCCCGCGCATGCTGTGGATGCCCTGATTGGCAAACCACTGCCGGGCCGCGTCGAACAGGCCGTTGGCGACCTGCTGATCGTCGACGCACTCGAAAAACCCGAAGAAACCGCGCCGATCGGAGTATCGAAGGATATGTTCCCAGTTTAGAATCGCCGCGATCCGCCCGCATACCTCACTGCCGCGGCAGGCCAGAAAGGTCTGCACGCCGTTCCGCTCGTAGAACGGATGCGGCCGATATCCGAGCAGCTCTTTCTGGTTGCCGCGCAGGGGCGGGATCCAGTTCGGGTCGCCCCGGTACAAGGTCCAGGGAAACTCGAGAAACTGGTTCCTCTCGCGCCGTGTAGAGACTCGCTTAACGACAAGCTCAGACATACGAATCGGCCCGCGAATTCCCTATCTTGTCTAAAACAGTGATTCTATCGGGATATCGGCCCCCCGGTCAAGGATCGCCCACCCATCGGCAGGACATCCGAGCCCCGATGTCAAATGGCTTCAGGCCCCACAACCGGATACGAAATCGCTCCTGATGCCTGGTCGATCATACACCTCCTGCCGGCCGTCCGACACGGGCCCCCGACCGATGACCCTTGAGACCAGACGGAAGGCCTCCTGTTTTGCCCAGATCATTCGCCCTGCCCGATCGTGGCCTTCTCGGCCGGTCCAGTCGGACTTCGCAAGAGGGAGGGGAGCGGGGACTCCTTTTCTTCGGCAGGAGGGCCACCCGTTCTTGCGGCCATCGCACCTTTGGGCGGCCTGTCGAGTCATCTATACTGAGACCCGGCGCGCAGGGCGGCCTTCGGCCGCAGCCAATCGCCGCAGGCAGACACGATACGCCCGGCACGCAGAGGACTTTTCCAACACGGCTCCGACCCCTGATCGTCTGACTCCCAGCCTCCAAGTCATGGCCAAAGTCCTGGTTACCGGTGCCAACGGATTCATCGGCTCGCATCTGGTCGCCGCGCTGGTGGCCCGGGGTGATCAAGTGACCTGCCTGGTGCGGAAGACCTCGCAGGTCGATCGGCTCCGGACGCTCGACGTCAGGCTGACCTGCGGCGATGTGACCGACCCCGACAGCCTGCCCGCGCCCGTCGCCGGAAGCCGGATCGTCTATCACCTGGCCGGGTGCAACCGGGCGTTTCGGGCGGAACGATTCCACGAGGTCAATCATCAGGGCGGGCGGAACGTGGTCCGAACCTGCGCCGAACCGTCCACGCCCCCGGTGCTGGTGTGGGTCTCCTCGCTGGCGGCGGCCGGGCCCGCTCCTGGCGGCCGCCTCCGCACCGAGGCCGACCCGCCGGTTCAGGTCTCGCACTACGGGCGGAGCAAGCGGGCGGGTGAGCAGGCGGCCGAGGAGTTTGCGGATCGGGTCCCCATCACCATCCTGCGTCCGCCGATGGTCTTCGGGGAGGCCGATCGGCAATTGCTGGCGATGTTCAAGCCGGTGGCCCGATTCGGCCTCCATGTGGTTCCCGGGCTGGGCCGAGACAGGTTCTCGCTGATCCACGTCGCCGACCTGGTCAAGCTGCTGATCCTGGCGGCCGAGCGGGGAACCCGGCTGAAGCCGGCCGGAAAAGACGGGGCCTCGGCGCCACAAGGATATTACTTCGCCGCCTGCCCGGAACATCCCACCTATGCCGAGCTGGGACGGATGATCGGAACCGCGCTGGGGCGTCGCCGGGTGCGGGTGCTTCCCACGCCCCCACTGGCCACCTGGCTGGTGGCGGCCGCCGCCGAGGCCGTTTCGCGGGGCTGCGGGCGGACATTCAGCTTCAACTTCGACAAGGCCCGGGAAGCCCTCGCCGGCTCATGGCTTTGCTCTGGGCAACGGGCCGTTGACGAATTGCGGTTCTCCGTCGCCGCCCCGCTGGCCGACCGCCTGCGGCAGACCGCCCGGTGGTACCGCGAACACCGGTGGCTGTAGGTCGGGGGTCAGCGACTGGGGGGCGAGGGGCGAGGGATGGGCAGGCAGGCTCGCTCGCGGCCGGCTTCACGGAGAACGGGATTGCGGGATCTCTTGTCGAAACGGATGCCAAAGGGGTTCTGCACGACTTCCACCAACCGCCCCCTTTCGAATCGGCACTTCCAAAACGACTGCGGATGAAGGATAATAAATCCCGGAAACCCCGTCAGCACAACGATTGATAATCGAGGACCGGAAATCAGCCGCTCGCGGCTTAGCAGCAACATGCCGAAACTGACCATCGACCAACGCGAAGTGGAAGTACCCCCGGGGGCAACTATCCTGGAGGCTGCGCAGAAGCTGGGAATCGCCATCCCCACCCTCTGCTACCTCGAAGGCTGCCGGCCCTCGACCTCGTGCCTGGTCTGCACGGTCAAGGTCCGCGGCAACGGGCGGCTGGTTCCCTCCTGTGGAACACTGGCCGAGGACGGGATGGAGATCGAGAGCGAAACCGAGGAAATCCATGGGGTCCGCCGCTCGGCATTGGAGCTGTTGTTGAGCGACCACCTGGGCGATTGCCTGGCACCCTGCCAGTTCGCCTGCCCGGCGCAGATGGACATCCCGCAGATGCTCCGGCAGATCGCCTCGGAGGATCTCGGCGGCGCGATCGCAACGGTCAAGCGCGACATTGCGCTGCCGGCCGTGCTGGGGCGGATCTGCCCGGCACCGTGCGAAAAGGCCTGCCGCCGCAGGCCCGCCGATGGTGCCGTGGCCATCTGCCTGCTGAAACGATTCGTGGCCGATACCGATTTGGGCTCGGCCGATCGCTACTTGCCCAAGTGCAAGCCTGCCTCGGGCAAGCAGGTGGCGATCGTCGGTGCCGGCCCGGCCGGATGGTCGGCGGCCTACTACCTGCTCGGGCAGGGCCACGCCTGCACGGTCTTCGATGAGAACCCGCAGCCCGGCGGCCGACTCCGCCGCGAAACCTCCGACGAGGAACTCCCCCGTGACGTGCTCGACGCCGACCTGGAGCCGGTCGTCCGGCTGGGGGCCGAGTTGCGGATGAACACCCGGGTTGCCGGCAAAGAGGCGTTTGAGGAGCTTCGGGGCAAGTTCGAGGCGATCCTGATCGCCTCTGGCGCGAGCGCCAAAGGGCAGGCGGAATCCTTGGGACTGGAATTGGCACCGCGCGGCGTTCGGGTTGATAAGGATACGTACGAGACGAGCGTTGCCGGCGTATTTGCGGCTGGCAATGCCATCCGCGGCAAGGGGCTCGTCGTTCGTAGCGCCGCCGACGGCAAGGAGGCGGCCGTCTCGATCGACCAATACCTCTCCGGCCGCCAGGTCACCGGCCCCCAAAAACCGTTCAGCACCCGGATCGGCCGCTTGGAGGAGGACGAGCTGGCCCTCTACCTTGCCGGCGCATCGCAATCCCCGCGCCAAGATCCGGCCGGCGGCCCGGCCGCTGGCTTTGCCCCGGAGGAGGCGATTGAACAGTCCTCCCGCTGCATGCACTGCGACTGCCGCGGGCTTCACACCTGCAAGCTCCGCCAGTACTCCGACCTCTACCGGGCCGACCCCCGACGCTACAAGGCTGAGCGCCGCCCCTTCCGCCAGGACCGCCAGCACGCCCGGGTAATCTACGAGCCGGGCAAGTGCATCCAGTGCGGCCTCTGCATTGAGATCGCCCGCGCCGCCGGTGAGCCCCTGGGCCTGACCTTCATCGGCCGCGGGTTCGATGTCCGCGTCGGCGTCCCCCTGGACGGCTCCCTCCGCGAAGCCCTCCAAAACGCAGCCGCCGACTGCGTCGCCGCCTGTCCCACCGCCGCACTGTCGTTCAAGGAGGAAGGCACGCGGGCGGGTCGCACTGGCGTCTCGCCAGTGCAGAGCATACAACAGCCGCGACGGCGTTGACTCCGTTTGCTCTTCTGAGGATCTTCCATAGCCAAGTGCACCCAGGCCGCTTGAATACCCCGCTCCCGCAGCATCTGAAGAGCGTGCTCAGAGAACTGATACTCGACCATGGATCCACCAATCTGACAAGAATCCCTCGTCACAGGCATTCTACACCACGGCCGCTTCCTCCGCCACGGGCTCCCCACGGCCATATAGCAGCCAATACACCACCGGGATCACCAGCAAGGTGAAGAGGGTCGAGGTGAGGATCCCGAAGATGATGGCCCAGGCCAGGCCGGAGAAGATCGGGTCGAGCGTGATCACCCAGTTGCCCAGCAGGGTGGTGCCGGCGGTCAGCAGGATCGGCCGGGTGCGGACGGCCACGCTGCGGATTACGGCCTCGCGGAGCGGCAGCCCTTCGGCCTGGCCGTGGTGGATGAAGTCGATCAGCACGACCGAGTTGCGGACCACGATGCCGGCCAGCGCGATTATGCCGATCATGGCCGTGGCCGTCAGAAAGACCGGGTTCGGATAGCCACCGGCCGCTTGGTGGTGATGAGATTTCCGAATCATGGGGGGTTAGAATGGCTGATCGCAACAGAAATACCGATTATAAAGGATGTATGGGATTTGCGTATTCACCGTCAGTCAAGATCCCTCAAGTACAGGGCCGGGGTGCATGTGAATGGCACCGCCCGGGCTAGGGGACATCCAGGGAGTACATCGCAATGTCTCGCAAATCATTCACAACAGTTATGCTGACTGGGGTATTTTTGGGGTGGTGGGTCTCCCCTGCATCCGCGGAGAATATTGAGGAAGCATGGTCCACGGCCTTGACCGTCGATCAACGGTTGCAGGCGAGCCGCGAAGAGGTTCAGTCCGCCCGCTGTAGTCACGCGGCTGCCAGGGCGGGTTACTTACCTTCGATCACGAATAAGACCGCGTACACGTTTCTGACGGACACGCCGAGTTGGGTGTTTGCCGGTAACAGTTTTCCGATCGTTGAGGATGACTTTGCGGTCAATTCGACGATGGCAAAGCAACCCATCTACACGTGGGGTAGGATTAGCAACGCGGTCGACGCCGCTTCCTGCCGAGTGAACGCCACAACTTGGAACGTGAAACGCACAATTCTCGACGTGAAGTTACAGGTAGCGACGGCCTACACGGCAGTCTTTCGTGCAGGGCGGGCCGTGGAGGTGGCCCAGAACAACACGGCAAGTCTGGCTGCCCACCAGCGAGTGGTTGAAAAGATGCTGCAGCAGGGCAACGTGCCGAGAAACGACTTACTGGCGGCCCAGGTGGCGTTGGCTGACGCGCGTCAGCAGGAGATTCAGGCCCGCAACCGCCTTGCCACGGCACGGGCCTCATACAATCGCTTGCTGGGCCGGCCGCTGAGCCAGGCCGTAGAGCTTGACGACCTGGAGGTCGGACCTCCAAGCGGTGATCCGGAGAGTCTGACAGTTCGGGCGATTGCGATGCGCCCGCAACTTGCCGCTCTGTCATCCCAAGCAAACGCGTTGCGCTACCAGGCGGAAAGCGCACGCGCCGCGACACGGCCGCAATTCGGCGTTGATGGCGGCCTTCTCTATTTTGAATCTCCTAGTATGTCTCCAAATACGATGGGGGTTCTGATGTTCGGGCTCGAATGGACACCGTATGATGGTGGGGCATCGCGATCCAAGAGCAACGCCCTGCTGCACGACGCCAATGCCATGTTGCGTCTCCGCGCCGACATGGTTTCCATAATCACGTTGCAAGTACAAAATACGTGGCTGGACGAACAGGAAACGCGTAAACGCATCGAGGTAACCGCCAAGGCCATTGATCAGGCCGAAGAGAACCTCAGAGCGGCAAAGATTCGTTTCGAGAAGGGGGCAGCCATCAACACAGAAGTACTCGATGCAGAAACGCTGCGCGCCCGTACCTACAGCAATTACTATAATGCCGTGTACGACGCCGTGTTGTCAACCTTCCGCATGGGACGTGTCGTGGGCGACCTGTAATTCAGCACCACCATAAAGGACCCAGTAAACCACCGGGATGACCAACAGGGTAAAGACGGTGGAGGCGAAGATGCCGAAAATGATGGCCCAGGCCAGGCCGGAGAAGATCGGGTCGAGTGTGATCACCCAGTTTCCCAATAGTGTTGTGCCGGCGGTGGCAAGGATCGGCCGGGTGCGGACGGCGACGCTGCGGATGATCGCCTCGCGCAGCGGCATTCCCGCCGCCTCGTTGTGGTGAATGAAGTCGATCAGCACCACCGAGTTGCGGACCACGATACCCGACAGCCCAATCATCCCCAACATAGCGGTGGCGGTGAGGAAGACCGGGTTGGGGTAGCCACCCACCGGCCGATCGACGATCATGTTCAACAACCAGAAGCCGGGCATGATGCCGATCATCGTCAGCGGGATGGCCAGCATGATCACCAGGGGCAGCACTTGGGACCGGGTCTCGAACATCAGCAACATGAAGATCAACACTTGTGCGGCGGCGAACGCAAGCCCCAGGTCGCGGAAAACGTCGAGGGTAATGTTCCATTCGCCCTCGCCGGCCCAGGCGACCGTATAGCCGGTGGGCATTGCCCATGGGTCGCCGCCGCCGGGCGCAAGCCAGGTTCGGTCCCTTGCCGGCCTAATCGCGGCAGCGGGTTGCGGGTTGGTGCCGTCATCCTGGCGGTCCATTTGCATGTCGATGATGGCGTCGGCCGGTGGCCGGCCCGCCACCTCGCCGAACACATAGGCCACCCGTCGCAGGTTCTTGTGGTAGATCGTCTTGTCGTCCAGTGTTCTGCGGAACTTGCCGAGGGCCCCGATTTGCACCAGTTGACCTTGCTCACCGCGGACATACAGTTCTTCCAGATCGTCGGTTGCGGAGCGTATGGAGCGCGGCATGCGGAGCTCCACCCATAACGGGTCCACCTCGGCCGGTTGATGAATCACTGTCGTCGGCAACCCGGAAAGCGTCAGTTGCAGTGTTTGGGCAATCTCCTTCGTGGAGACACCGGACAGCGCCGCTTTCGGCTTGTCCGTCTCGAAGACCCAACGTTTCTGGTCGTCCTCGGCGCTGACGTCGACGTCGACGATTCCAGGTTCGCGCTCCACTCGATCTTCCAGCCGCCGTGCCGCGGCGATCAACTCGTCGTACCTCGCGTATGGAGGGCCGTAAACTTCGGCCGTGATCGAGGCAATCACCGGTGGTCCTGGTGGGACTTCAACCAGCTTGATATTGGCCCCCGATTCTCGACCCAGCTTGGTCAGGTCGTCGCGAACGCGAAGCAGGATCGCGTGTGACGCCTGGGCCCTTTGTTCCTTGGGCGCCAGGTTCACCCGGATATCGGCCACGTTCGCGCCGTGACGGAGAAAATAGTGCCGCACCATTCCGTTGAAGTCCATCGGCGAGGCCAGGCCCACGTAGAGCTGATAATCGCGGACCTCCGGTACGCCCGCCAGGTAGTTGCTCAATTGCCGCGTTACTGCATCGGTCTGCTGGAGCGTGGCGCCTTCGGGCATGTCGACGACGACTTGGAACTCGTTCTTATTGTCGTAGGGCAACATTTTGAGCGGCACCACGCGAAAGGCAGGTAGAGTGATGGCCGCAAAGAACAATAGCGCCACGGTGCCCAACGTGCTCCACGCCAACCAGCGACGTTTGATGATCGGGCCAAGCACCGCCCGGCTGATGTGATAAATGGGCCGCTTCGTCAGGTCAAACGGTTTTTCGTCTCTGGGGTGGTGGTACAGTTTTCGCAGTGCGACCATGGCCAGCCAGGGTGTGATCACGAACGATACGACCATCGAGGTCATGATCGTCAGAGGAACATTGAGAGCCATGGGAGCCATATACGGTCCCATCATCCCGGTGATGAACATCAATGGGAGAAAACTGGCGACAATCGCCAGTGCCGAGAGGACCAATGCGGGACGAACTTCTTGTACCGCTTGCAACACCGACTGGCGCAGCGGCAGGGTCCGCATGGCAAAGTATCGCGCAATGTTTTCCACGTCGGTTATCGGGTCGTCCACCAACAGGCCCAAGGATACAATCAACGCGAACAGCGTCACCCGGTTGATCGTATAGCCGGCCAGCATATTGACGAACAGCGTGACGCTGTAACAGACAGGAACCGCCAAGGCAATGACCAGTGCCGCGCGCCAGCCAATCATCAATCCGATCAACCCGATTACCGTCAGCACGGCTATCCCCAGGCTTTCGATCAGGTCGTTGACTTTTTCATTGGCGGTCTCGCCATAATCGCGGGTAATTCGATAGAAGACGCCGTCAGGCAGTTGGGTTTGGGCCAGTTCGCTCATCCGCCGTTCCACGGCATCGGCCACCCAGACGGCATTGCTGCCCTTTCGCTTGGCCACCGCAATATGGACAGCGGGGTAGAGCGTGCCTATCGGGACTGCACGGTCCTCGCCAAGCGATTCCTTTTTGCCGGCCAACTCTTCCTTGGATTCGGTAGGACATTGGGCGGCCGGTCCGAATCCTATGCAACTGTAGCTGTTTACTTCCGCAGGGCCGTCAAATACATCGGCCACGTCCCTCAGATAGACCGGCCGGTTGCTCGAAATGTTGACCACGAGGCCTTTGAGCTCTTGCGCATCTCGAACAAACGTACCGGCTTCAACGGCGAAGTCCTCGTTCTGCTGATCGAAGTGCCCCGCACGAACGTTGACGTTACTGACTTGTAGTGCCCGGGCCACCTGCAGGGCCGAGGTGTGCCGCGAAGCCAGCCGTACCGGATCGAGTTCCACGCGGATCCGCCGTGGCCGCCCGCCGATGACCCAAACCCGGTTCGTGTTGTGGATCCCCTGCAATTTATTCTGCAGCTCTTCAGCCAGACGTCGCAGTTGGTAGTCGCCGTACAACTCGGTTCGATCCGACCAGAGCGTGAGATTGACGATTGGTACGTCGTCCACTTCGACCGGCTTCACGACCCAGCCGCTAACCGATGATGGAATCCGATCGACCTGAGAGTGCACTTTGTTGTAGAGCTTCACCAGGGAGTCTTCCCGGTCTTCGCCCACGTAGAAGCGGACCGTCACAATGCTCTGCCCCGGACGCGACATCGAATATACATACTCAACACCGTCAATCTGATAGAGCAGCTTTTCCAGCCGGGTAGTAATCTGCTTCTCCATTTCCTCGGCCGATAGTCCCGGTGCCGAAACCATGACGTCGGCCATGGGCACGACAATCTGAGGTTCCTCTTCGCGGGGCGTCAGTATCAGCGCGGCCGCTCCCAAAATGAGCGACATAATGATCAACAAGATGGCTACGTCGCCGCGCAGGAATACCGCGACCACACGAGTTGTTAAAGGAGTCTTGCCGTTCGTGCTATTTGTCATTTCGCGACCATGTTTTCGAGCGAGACGGCTTCAGTAGATCAGTGCCCGGCACTATTTGTGCTGGTTCCTTCAGGGTGGAGCAATACGCGGTCGCCGGCACTCAAACCGCTGAGCACCTCAATTCGGCCGGGATACCCCAGTCTTCCCGTGGTGATAAACCGTCTTTCCTTGGTGCGACCATCAGCTTTGACGACGTCGACGAATTGAAGTTGTCCGACCGTGCGGATGGCTGCGGTGGCCAGGCAGAGGTGGCGGCGCTTGCCCGCCGGGATCAGCAGTCGTCCGAACATTCCTTCATATACACCTTCCGAGTGGGGTATGCCCACCTTTACGAGGAATGAACGGCTGGCGGCTTCGGCTTGAGGTACGATCTCATCAACGTGAGCTTGCACGTCTAGATCCAGAGCATCAACGTGAACTGTCAACATGGCGCCCAACTTGAGTTTCACCGCCAGATTTTCCATCACGGGCACCTCCAGCCGCAAAGAGGCGGGATCGTACAGGACCAGCAGCGGAACGCCTGGCCGAGCGATATCGCCGGGCTCAGCCAGACGGTCAACAATCGTTCCCGCTTGAGGAGCAGCGATCGTAGTATAGGAAAGCATCACCTCGGCTTCGGCAAGCGCCTCTTGCGCCTGCTCGGACTTCGCCCGAGCCATATTCAATTTGGTCATGCTTTGCTCATACCGTGCTTCTGCAATCACCTTTTCTTTGTACAGTTCGGAGTCACGATTGTAGTCTTTCTCAGCCTGGGTTTCTGCGGCCTCAGCGGCCTCGAGCGACGCACGGGCCTGACTGAGCCTGGTTTCCATGTCCCGGCGGTCAAGCAGAATGAGCAGATCGCCAGTGTTCACCATGTTGCCTGCATTCACACGAATCTCGTTGATCGGTGCCATGATCCGAGCGGCTATCTCCGTTCGCTTGGCTGCCTTGAGGGTGCCAACCGCTTCCTCAAAGTACTTCTTTGTAACTTCGTGAACCTGGTTGATTCGTTTCGCTTCCTCTTCGGTGATCTGGCCTTTCACGTCCGCAGTTTCCGCGGGTTCGATCTTGGGCACCATAACGCCCGCCAACCAGGCAATAACCAGGAACAAAACACTCAATCCCGCGAAAATCGGCAGGATTTTTTTCAGCAAGTTCCAGACAATTACTGCCTTAAACTTCATGGCATGTTTCCTCTGGGGTGGGCCCCAATCACTATGAAGGACAGCCAAAGAACCGGATTCAATCGACCCATAGTAAACCACATTCCATACTCAGCGTCAACCTCTCCCGTGCGGCTTGAATCCGCTGGTCCACCGTCAAGGCCGTCTGCCACGCTTCTTGCAGTGTCTCGGCCTTCGCCGTGGCCTCCTTTTTTTATCGTGGGTCGTGATTGCCACCACTTCGGGCACGACGGCAGCAGGGCCACGTCGCCGCGGAGAAAGACCTCGACCAGGCGGGTCATCAGCGGCGTTTTGTCTTCCGTGTTACTCATCGTTTTCCGGCTGTGGTTCGTTCTTCAGGATGGGTGTTTCCGCGGCCTCGTCCGAAGACTTCAACCACACGCGTTCGTTGGCCTCCAGCCCGCTGAGCACCTCGAGACGGCCGGGCTTGCCGAGCCGGCCGGTCCTGATCATCCGGCTTTCCAGGACGTTGCCGGGCAAGACCACGTGGACGAACTCCAATTGGCCGACCTTCTGGACGGCCGCCGTGGCCAGGCAGAGGTGGCGGCGCTGGCCGGCAGGAATCTCCAAGCGCCCGAACATCCCCTCGAAAAGATCCTCCGATCGGAGCAACCTGACCTTGACCAGGAAGGATCGGCTGGCCGCCTCGGCCTGGGGGACGATCTCGTCAACGGTGGCCTGAACTTCGCGGTGGCGGGCATCGATGTAGACGGGGAGCACATCGGCGACCTTGAGCCTGACCGCCAGGTTCTCCATCACTGGGACCTCCAGGCGGAGCGAAGTCTGGTCGTACATCGCCAGCAGCGGCTCGCCGGGGACGGCCATGTCACCTTCCTTGGCCAATTCGCGGATAATCATGCCGGGCTGGGGCGCCTCGATCGTGGCGTAGGAGAGCATCACCTTGGCCTCGGCCAGGGCCTCCTCGGCAAGTCGCCGGTTTGTCCGGGCCAAATCGCGGCGTTCGATGCTCGCTTCCATGTCGGCCTGGCTGAGCAGGTACAACTGAAGGTCCCGGGCGTAGTCCTTCTCCGCCCGCCCCAGGGCAGTCAGGGCCGCCTGAAGCGAGAACTCGGCCTGGCTTCGCTTGGATTCCAGCTCCCTGCTGTCCAGGATGACCAACTCGGTGCCCTTCTCCACGACTTGGCCGGCGGCAACCTTGATCTGGACGATCCGGGCCATGATCCGGGCAGAGATCTCGGTGCGGCTGGCCGCCTTGAGCGTGCCGACCGCCTCTTCAAAGTAGGGCTGGGTAATCGGGTGGACCTGGTCGGTCTCGGCCCTGGTGGGGAGTCTGCGTACCGTGACCTCCCGCCCGCCAGCCGCGATCTTATCCTCGAAGAACCCCGCCAGCCAGGTGATTACCAACACCAACACGGCCAGCCCCACGACCAGCGGCAGGACGGTCTTGAGCAGGACCACGGCGACTGTTCTTGCTTGGAGCTTCATCGCTTTGCTCTCCTTGAGCCCGCTCAGAGTGGCGGGAACTTCACCCTGTGGGCTTTGCCGAGGCCCGGGCGGCCTGGGCAATCATCCACACGACCACACCCAGCCCGGCCACAAACAGCAGCAGGAACACGACCAGCGGGCTCCACTCACGCACCGGCTCGTCCGGCCACTGGAGGAACTCGGATAGGTTCAGGTTTTGCACGACTTGCCGGCTGACGGCGTTGACGGCCAGCACGCCGAACTGGGCCAGGGCCACGAGGGAAACCATCGCACGGCCGGGCGGCCCCCGGTGTCCAGTAATCATCAACAGCCACGTGGCCACCGTCAACACCCAGGGCAATCCCGGCGCCGCGGCCGTGACCACGGTCAACGCCAATTCCCAGCCGCCGAACATCGATTCCTTCAACTCCGGCGACCAGGTGCCGAAGACGTACCACGACCCGGCGGCGGCAAACCAGACCATACCCAGCGTGTACAGCTTCGGCGCCGTGGCGGACACCCACCGCTTGTAGTGATCGCTTTCTTTGCGGGCGAACCAGGCCAGGTCCACGAGCATCCAGACGGCGGTCGTGGTCAGCGCCAGCCCGAACATCAGCAGCCAACGGGGCCAGAGTGTGAGGTCCGTCACGTTCAGCGCGGTGCCCAAGGCTGCCCCGGCGACGTTGTTGTTCAGCCACAAATCGCCCCACCGATGGACGTGATCCATCAGGCTGAAGCCGTTGGCGAACAGGAAACCGATCAGGATGAAGAAGATTGCGGCGGCCCAGCCAGCCGTTCTCTTGAGCGGTGTCAACGTGCCACCTTCGCGAAGCCCGAAGGCGTAAACGTATACCCCGTAATACGCGGGGATGAGCAACGCGATAATCGCCAGCCAGAACCAGGCCATTAGGATCGTGGCCGGGTAAAAGAACTTGTAGTAGGCCAATTGAGTAAACAACAGCGGGACGACGCCGAAGTTGACGCCGAAGGCAATGATCACGGGCATCTGGGCCATCAAGCGGGCGGCGAAGCGTTTTCCGTGATCGCTGCCCCACAGGTGGAGCAACATCGCCAACAGAATCCCGGCGTACCAGAGGTTCATGGGCACTGCGTGCAGGGTAAACCCCAGCACCTTGAAGAGCTGGATAAACCAAAGCGGAGCCGGCAGGCCGTCCGGAGAGGTCGGGTCAATCAGCGTTTGCGGGTCAATCACTTTTTTTCCAGCTTCTCAAATTCAGGAAAGATCCCGCTCGGACGCGGCGGAGGGATCTGGTCGAGATACGTTGCCAGCAGTTCCGCCTCTTCGGGCGTCCCGGACCAGGGGGGCATGGAGAGGTGGGTTCTGTGGAGGTTCTCGATTAGGGAGACGATCATTTCCCGCGACCGCCCCTGTAGCAATCCCCGCACCGCCGAATAGCCCCGGTTGATCGCGTGGCAGTCGTTGCAGTGGTGTAGGAAGAGAACCTCGCCGATGGCGATCTGGTCGTTTGGCGGGAGGTCCAGCAGGAGTTGCTCGTCGATCCGGTCGGACGCGGGTTTCTGGTCGATGCGCTGCTCGACGATCAGATGGGGATACTTTCTCTTGATGAAGGCTTTTGTCCAGGTCCCCCGTTCCAGGTAGCCTTCTCGACGCGACGCCGCGAGTTCGTGTTGGCGGATTTGATTGCCCAGCACCTGGCCGTAGACGGTGTAAGGCTTGCGGACGGCCTCGCGGATGAACTCGCCGGTGCTGAAGGCGGCCAGCCCGAATAGGAATAACGTGCCTGCGAAGCCGGGCGAAAGCCATCCCGGGTTGCGATACGGTCCCAGGTAAAGCAGGACGAAGACCGCCACGGTCAGGGCGAAGATCAAAGCGGCCAGCAGATTCAGCGCCGCGGCGCTTTCCAAGACGGCCCGGGCCGATGGGGGCAGGAAGAGGTACCAGCCGATCCCGCCGACCGTGACCGAGACCGCTCCCAGCAGAGCCGGCCGGGCCGAACGCGACCCGATCAGGTCGCGCAGGCGGCTGTCCTTGACGGTCAGCGAGGCGTGCAGGTAGACGTAAAGGGAGCTGAGCAACAGGGCGCCGCCGGTCCGTGCCACGGTCTGCGGGACAAACTGCGGATTCAGCATTGCAGTCCAGAAGCTGTCGCCCTCCTGCCAACCACCGGTGTGGAGCATGAATGCGGTGATCCCGGTGATCAACACCAGGCTGATCCAGGCCGCCACGGCGTAGATCCATCCGACGGCGAGGTGCGTTTTTTCGGCCAACCGGCCCCAGTAGTAGTAAAAGATAAAGGCCGAGGTGATCTCCACGAGGAAGAATACCCATTCGATGGCCCAGCCGAAGACGAAGGTGCGGATGAGGACCTCCGTGGCCAGGGGCGAGGCCAGCCCGATGGTCCACCAGATCCCCGCGCCCGTAATCGCGCCGAAGACGACGGTCAGCAGGATGAAGAACCGGGCGTGCCTTTTCAGATAGGCCAGGTACTGGGCATCCCGGCGGCGGTAGGCGTAGCCCGTCTCCACCGCCAGGAACAGCCCTCCGCCGACCGCATAATGCGACACCAAGACGTGCACCACCGAGATCGCGGCGATCAGCATGGGGCCGGTCAGATGTGGGACGTACCACCAGGGGTAGTGCATCGCCGGTTGCTTCCCTTCTCAGGCAGCGGTGGGTTGCCGTAGGAAGCGGCTGGAGTCGCTAACCTTGCACCACCACCCCTGCGACCAGCCGCAATCCGCGCTCGATCGTCATCGCACTTCCCCTTCTTGATCGGCCGGTGCGGAGACCTCTTCGGTCACGGCGGGCGGCGGATCCACGCCGCAGGCACCGGACATACACGTGTTGACGCCGAACCAGGGCAGCACCCAACGGCTGAGCACAAACCACGCCACGATCACGCCTAGCAAAAGTCCGAATTCTCTCAAACCCATAAAACCGGTCTCCTCAGCAGCAGCAGCAAGGCCGTTGTTCGGAGTCCTATCCTCCACGGTCAATTTCCGCCGGGCGGAAACACCATTTCCCACCGCTCGCGCAGCACCCGGCGAAGACGCTCACACAGCTCGGCGGGCAACTCGAGAGGCCGGCCCGACTTGTACACGGTGATCGTCTGGCGGACGTTGTCCACCACGAGCCGACAGGGGTTGCAGTCGGCCAAGTGCTTCTGCAAGGCCCGGCGAAGCTCCGGATCCAGATCGCCGTCGAAGTAGTCGCTCAGTGCCGCCAGGATCTCTTTACAGTTCATCACGGGGACCTGCGGGCCGGTTTACCTAGTGTTACCGATGCGCAAGGCGGCCGATTGGTTACAACGGCCCCGGGGCGTTTGTGCCGATTATCAGGCGGTGTGTTTGGGCATCACTGCACGATGTTTTGTCAACACGAGCTGTTGGTGGTGCGGGCCGTGGTCCCTGCGGCGCCCGGGGTCTGTGGCCGGAAGTCCTTTCTGTGCAAGGTTTTACGGCCGCAACCTGTGGCGGCCTCGAAACGGCTGCTGGCCCGGCACGCCGCTTGCCATCACTTGATCCATCCGGCCCCGGCCGGCCGGCCATCCAGCAACAGGATCGATCGAGACCCGAACCATGGTATCCGCCGTCCTCAGCGAACGACATGGCGGTCGAACCGCCCGGTCCCCAAAGCAGACCCGCCCTGGCCGAGTCCACAAGGTCCTTCACGTGATCAACGGCGAGTTTTACGGTGGCGCGGAGCGGGTGTTGGACCTGTTGGGCGAGCACCTCGGCCGATTTGGATTCGAGGCCGGGTTTGCGTGCATCAAGCCGGCCCTGTTTCCCAAGGTCCGCCGCGCCCGGCAGGCCCCCCTATACGAGGTGCCGATGCGGAACAGGGCCGACTTGCGGCCGGTGGGCCAACTGGTGCGGATCATTCGCCGGCAAGGCTACAGTCTGGTCTACGCCCACACGCCACGGTCGGTGATGATGGCCAGCCTGGCCTCGAAGATTGCGGGCGTGCCGCTGGTATACCACGTCCAAAGCCCGACCTCGCGTGACACCACCGATCGCTGGAGGAACCGGATCAACGCGCTGGTGGAGCGGTTGAGCCTCACTCGGGCGTCGGCGCTGATTGCGGTATCCGAGAGCATGGCCGAGCACGTCCGCCGAGGGGGGTTCGCCGAGCAGATGATCTCGGTTGTCCTCAACGGCGTGCCCTGCCGCGAGCCGCTGCTTGCCTTCCCATCGGCAGGAGGTTTTGATGTCCTAGCGAATGGGCGGGCAGGGCATTCGCATGCCCCAACGACGGGAGGCCGTGCCGCGAAAGCCGAGTGGACCCTGGGCACGGTGGCTCTGCTGAGGCCCCGCAAGGGCATCGAGATCCTGCTTAAGGCCCTGGCGATCTTGCGGTCGCAGGGCCTCCCGGTCCGGCTCCGTGCGACGGGGCCGTTCGAGACCCCGGAGTACGAACGCCGGATGAAGGGTCTCACGGAAGAACTCGGCCTCTGCTCGATCGTCGATTGGACGGGCTTCACCCGGGACGTGGACGCGGAACTGGCTCAGATGGACCTGTTCGTGCTGCCCAGCCTGTTTGGAGAAGGTCTGCCGCTGGTGGTGCTGGAGGCGATGGCGGCGGGCGTGCCGGTGGTGGCCAGCCGAGTGGAAGGTATCCCGGAGGCAATCCGCGACGGCCGGGACGGCCTGATCGTCGAGCCCGGCGACCCCCAGGATCTCGCCGCGGCTTTGACGCGAATCGTCAGCGGCCAGATCGATTGGCACGCGCTTCGCGCCAGTGCACTGAAGCGGCACGCCCAGAAGTTCTCCGACGTGCGGATGGCCGCGGGCGTAGCCAGGGTCTATCGCCGGGTCCTGGGCGAGAGCGACTAGCGGCTTCTGCGTCACTCTCCGCGACTGTAGAACTCGACCGCCCGGCGACGCACGCTCCGCGAGTCGAACGTACCTTGCTCGACGAGCCGCCGGTTTCTGCGATTCTTCGGCGCGACCACCGGTCGCGGCTTTATGGTTGAACGGAATCATAAGCGAACACTTGGTTTACGGCTAATTCAGCAGTATTGGGGCTAGAGCGACCCCGAGCGTGAGCGGACACAATAGGGACGTTCAGAGCAGCGATGAAGCTGCACTCCAGATCGAGTGCGGGCCGACTGTGTTCAGGGGGAGGCGGCGGCGACGGGCTCTTCCGATTCTGATTGCCGGTCGCGTTCCGGTTGGGGCGGCGAGTTTTCGTGTTGAAGGCGGGCAGCCACGGCGTTGAACTCTTCGGCGAATTCCCTCCAAAAATCGGCGCCGCGGAACTTGATCGGCTCGACGTGCTCGCCCCGGGCCAAGGCCCGCATCGAGCAGCGCAGGCGTAACAGCGGGCCCACGAAGCGGTTGCTCAACCGGACCACGTCGACGATTACCAGCGGCAGCAAGACACACGAGGCAATCAGCGCCGGCCCGTAATAGAACCACATGTCGTCGAAGTGCCGGTAAAACATCCGCGCCGGCCCGGTAAGAATCCGCCAGCAGAGTAACATCAGGGTAATGGTGATCAGGCAGGTTACCCAGTACAACACCACCCGGACTGCCAATGCCCCTTGAATCTTGGGATCGACGAAGAGTTGCCTGCGGACGGCTTTCTTAGGGGACATGGGATGGGAACCTCCTGGCTACAAACGCACCGGTTTGAGCCGACTGTGGCTGCAAAGACGAACCAAGCTCCGCCTTGGCAAAGGGGATTTCCGACACTATGGAAGAGAATAGCTTATGGGCAGTCCCGAGACCGGCAGGGGCGTCTTCGCGGCGCCGCGAAATCCGCCCAATCCGATCCCCGGTGCCGATTGTTCTCCAAGACCGTTTGGTGTATAAGGATTCTGTGGTTTGTACCTGTCCGTTCGGCGGTTGCCGTCGCCGGCTTTGTAGTTACCTCGACAGGGAGGCCCGACGATGCCCAATCTGTTTGTGTTGATCCGCTGGTCTGCGGCTTGCTTCGCGGTTGCTTTGATACCCGTTTCCGGCCTGGCGGAAGAAGCCGGCAAGCGGACCTTCCGCATGGGCTTCACGGGGTTTCCGCACGATTTCAGCGTGCAGGCAGTGACCGAGGCACGGAAATTCGTGCGGGAAAACGGCGACATCATCGCCCATCACATTGAAGGCGTGCCCTGGGCCGAAGCACTCAAGGGCCAACCCTTTCAAGAGAAGATGCTGGAGGAATGGGAGGGCAAGAAGGCCGCCACACCGCCGGGCGGGAAGGTCTACCTGGCCGTCTCGCCGGGCCGGGGAGGGCTCAAGGTGGCAGAAAAGGGGCTACCGCTCCCGCCCGAACTCAAAGGAAAACCGTACGACCACCCGCTGGTTAAGAAAGCCTACCTCGACTACTGCCGGCGAGC
>CAZUAM010000032.1:0-21474 GCA_964618095.1 uncultured Planctomycetaceae bacterium
TTTTGACCACGTGCCCCAGCTCTCGATAGATCGAGGCCAGCCCGCCCGCGTGATACTCGGCGTCGTCGGGATGGGCCCCCAGAATCAGCAACCTCAGTGGTTCTTCTGCCATAACAACTCGCACTCGTACGTCATGCTTCAGCATTGCCGCCACAAGGTGACAAAGCCATCCTAACCTTTACGCCGGAGGATCTCCAGGGAGCGGGGTGACGCGGTCACCTCCGGG
Organism: uncultured Planctomycetaceae bacterium; assembly: GCA_964618095.1. Classification (GTDB taxonomy): domain Bacteria; phylum Planctomycetota; class Planctomycetia; order Pirellulales; family Thermoguttaceae; genus CAZUAM01. Next base: position 227 of record CAZUAM010000032.1, read on the forward strand.
CCGTCGGGGACGCAGCCGGCGGCCGCACGATCGTATCGGCCGCGGAGTGCAGCCGGGCCTCTTTACACCGCCCCCTGGGCGGCCCAGGAGGCCGGACTTTTTTCGGCTGCTCTTGGCAAATACCCCCCCCCACAGGACCGTTTTGGATTTCTGGTGTCAGTAATGGGGGTCGAGCGGCTCTTGTGCCGCGGTTATCTACTCGGACGGTGGGGGACTGCTATACTGACCGGCGTATCGCCTTCCACCTCTTGAGGGCGTGACCATGAACGACTCCCGCCCACAGAAGACCCGTTGGTATCATCTGACGCCGGATCGGCTTCTGATCGGGCTGCTTCTGGTGGTGGGAGTCCTCTTTCTGTCTGAGTGGTTCGTCTGGTTTTCCTTCAATGAGAAGAAGGGTTGGACGGTGCTGATTGCCCTGGGGACCGTCTGCGGGGCCTTGTTGTTCTTGGTGTTGTGGTTCATCGTCGCCTTGGTCTTTCGACGTCGGTTCCAGTTCAGCATCCGCTCACTATTGGTGTTGGTGCTCGTGTGTGCCGTCGCGTCTAGCTGGTTTGCCGTGAGGATGAAAGACGCGAGAAGACAGCGGGAAGCGGTGGCAGTGATTAGCGAGAGGGGCGGGTATGTTGGGTACACAAGCGTATTTGGCACATCTAATCTCGCGCCGAACCCGGAAACGTCTGCACCCGCTTGGCTGGTCAACTTGCTTGGCGTTGACTTCTTTGAGGGTATAGGTTCCGCCGCTTGTGCGTCTGATTTCGACGATGAGGACATGGTGTATCTGTCAGGGCTGGCCAACCTCCAGTGGCTGAACCTCCGCGGAACGCAGGTTACCGACGCCGGCTTGAAGCACCTGAATGAGCTGGCCGACCTCCAGTCGCTGATTCTCCGCGGAACACAAGTCACCGATTCCGGCTTGGAGCACTTAAGTGGGCTGGCCAACCTCCAGTTCCTGGATCTCGGCGGAACGCAGGTTACCGACTCCGGCTTGAACCACCTGAATGGGCTGGCCAACCTCCAGTGGCTGAACCTCCGCGGAACGCAGGTTACCGACTCCGGCTTGAAGCACCTGAATGGGCTGGCCAACCTCCAGTCGCTGGACCTCCGCGGAACGCAGGTTACCGACTCCGGCTTAAACCACCTGAAGGGGCTGGCCAACCTCCAGTCACTGGACCTTCGGGGAACGCAGGTTACCGACTCCGGCTTGAACCACCTGAAGGGGCTGCCCAAGCTCCGGGTGCTGTCCCTCGGCGGAACGCAGGTTACCCACTCCGGCTTGGAGCACCTGAAGGGGCTGCCCAAGCTCGAAAGGTTGTTCCTCGGCGGAACGCAGGTCACCGACTCCGGCTTGGAGCATCTGAAGGGGCTGCCCAAGCTCCGAGTGCTGTCCCTCGGCGGAACGCAGGTCACCGACTCCGGCTTGGAGCATCTGAAGGGGTCTACCAAGCTCGAAACCTTGTCCCTCGCTGGAACGCAGGTCACCGACTCCGGCTTGGAGCATCTGAAGGGGTCTACCAAGCTCGAAACCTTGTCCCTCGCTGGAACGCAGGTCACCGACTCCGGCTTGGAACACTTGAACGGGCTGGCCAACCTCCAGTCGCTGGACCTCAGCGGAACGCAGGTCACCAAGGAAGGCGTCAAGAAGCTCCAGCAGGCATTGCCGGGCTGCGAGATCCACCACTAACCGGTGCCCTCACCCTCACCCTCGGCTGCTGGAGACGGAGGCGGATAGCGTAAGCAACCGCAACGGGCGTTCTCGTATCGGGCCGTTGAGACCGAACCCGGCTCGTAGGTCATGCTTCAGCTCAGCTCGTTGGGCATGCTTCGGCATGACGAACTCCAACTCGCCTCTGCGGAGCCTGCTCTGCCGTCGGAAGCGGGACGTAAGGAAGGGAAAACGGAGAAGGGGAGAGAATGGGAAGCGAGCGACTGGAGAGTGGGACAAGCGTGTGGCCAAATCAGTTTGCCTTTTCCATTTCTCCCCTTTCCCCTTTCCCCTTTCTCCTCATTACACATGCGGTGACGCCATTCGGCCGAAGTGTGGCGCCGGACTGTGATCAACGGTCTACGGTCTTGGGCGTTCTCAGCGGTTGCCGCCGAGCCGAAGCTCGTCGGCGTGAGGCTGGAGGGCGTCGATCACGAACCGGACGTGGTCATCCAACTCGACACCGAGCAGTTCGACTCCGCTGCGGATTTCGCCGCGGTCCACCTTGGCCGCGAAGGCCTTGTCCTTGAGCTTCTTTTTCACGCTCTTCGGTTTCAGCGAGGCAATCCCGTCCGGCCGCACCAAACAACAGGCCACGATCAGCCCCGTCAGCTCGTCGCAGGCCAAGAGCGCCTTGTCGAGCTGCGACTTCGCTTCCACCCCCCATTTGGTGTAGTGTGCGGATACGGCGTGGGCAATTTCTTCCTCGCCCTGGTCTCGCAGCCAGGCAACGATTCGTTTGGGATGCTCGTTGGGCCACCGCTCGTAATCGGCATCGTGCAGCAGCCCGGTGATTCTCCAGGTCTCTTCGTCGGCAACACCGTCTCCATACCGCAGGGCCGCCTGCCGCATAACCGTCTCGACGACCCGGGCATGGTTGAGCAATGAAGGGTTGGTCGTCCAGGCGTGAAGCTGCTCCCTTGCCCGTTCATAGCTCAAATGCATTGCTGGCCTCCGCGGTCAAGGTCGAGCCGGTAGACGTGTATCCCATCCGTGCCATGATGCACTGTCTTGGCTCGCAGTTCAAGTGGGATTCGTCGGAACCGGTTTCTGAGAGCCGGATCACGAAGCGTCTTTCGGATTTCATCGGGGCAAGCTGTCCCGGCAGCACCGGGTAGCCGCGGGCTGCAATTCATTGCAGTTGCCCCCAGCGACGGGATGAGGACGTGGGCCGAGTCAGGCTTGCCCGTCGAGGCCGGTCACATGCGGCTGTTGCGCGGCCCACCCCAAACTTGCCCGGGCATAAGACCGGCGAAGGAACCTCGGCCGCGTGCCAGGCAGGTCCTCTTTCGTCCCTGGAGGTGCTACTTGGCGTCCTTGTCGAGCCCCTGCGCCCGCCTCCGTCACCGCCAGGACCCGCTTTCACCACCCACCTTCCCGGCCCCGCGCCGACAGCCGCTCGGGTGGCATTGATGGCCGCCGCCGTGCACCCAGGTCCGCAGATCCTCTCAGGCGAGTCTTTCACCCGCTACCCCGCCAGAGACGGGCCGGACGGATGTTTGTAGTTAGCTTTCGACAACTCCTTGTGTGTCAACAACTTGGGCCATCGGGGACGGCCGGTTGGAGCCGAATCTAAGCCATACAACTGGCGCAATCGGCAAAGTTTACCGATAACCTCAAGATAGCGCCACAGTCCGGCCTTTCCTGGCCGGTAACCTTGAGCCGTGCCCCGGAAAGTCAAATCGGAGGCCGGGCCGGGTGCGTCAAGGTCACCTGTACAAACATAGTTTTCGAACGAACCGGCAAGCGGGTCCCCGCGTCCATGCAGCAGTCCGTTTCTCGATCCGCGAACGCCTTGTCCAAACGTACGCTCAGCGGTCCGTTCGGTGACCGCCCGGCGCCACGAGCTCAGATGCTCCTCCGGCTGGTCTGTGCGGGTGCGCTGGCCGTCCATGCGGGGTGTCGCTCGCGTCCGAACTTGAGTTCGGACGATGCGTGGCCTGATTACCGGGTGCTTGCCGCGGCGATCGAGTATCCGGACGTCGACGTGCCTGGGCGAACGGGGCTTCTGGAGATCCCACCACCGGCTTCGGCAGGGGGTGAAGAACCGCCGGAGATTTGGCCGCTGGCGCTTCGCGACGCGATTCAGATCACCCTGGCCAACAGCGAGGTGATCCGGGACATCGGGGGCCGCGTGGTGAGCGCGCCCGCCAGCGTGGCGACCGTCTACGCGCCTGCCACCAGCGAGACGGATCCACGATTTGGTCCCGAGGCGGCCCTGGCCGCCTTCGACGCGCAGTTTCTCACCTTGATGGGGTGGGAGAAGCAGAATCGCGTCTACAACAACTTCTTCTACAGCGGTGGCGCGATTGCGCGGTTGGAAGACAACGCACTGTTCGAGATGGAGATCAAGAAGCAGGCCGCCACGGGTACCTCGTTCGCGATGCGCAACCGCACCTTCTACCAGAAAGACAACTCGACGAGGAACCTGTTCAGCAGTGCCTACGATACGATGTTCGAGGCTGAGGTTCAACAGCCGTTGCTCCAGGGAGCGGGAATCGGATTCAACCGAATCGCCGGCCCGCAGGCCCGCCCCGGCTCGTACAACGGCGTGCTGATTGCGAGAATCAACCAAGATCTCACCTTGGCTGATTTCGAGGCCGCGGTTCGCGACCTGCTTTACAGCGTAGAGCAGGTCTATTGGGAACTCTATTTTGCCTATCGCGACCTGGATGCCAAGATTGTCGGCCGCGATGCCGCCCTGGAAACCTGGCGTCTCGTGCAGCGAAAACTCGAGGCCGGAGCCGCCGATCCTGAGCAGGAAGCTCGCGCACGGGAGCAGTACTTCTTCCTGGACCAGCAGGTGCTCAACGCGCTGGTGGGCACGGTCGGGCGCGATGGGAGGGCCGTATCCGGGGGAGGCGTGCACGCCACCGAGCGCCGGCTGCGTTCCTTGATGGGTTTGCCCGCCAACGACGGCCGGCTGATTCGGCCCGCGGACCAGCCTTCGCTGGCCCAGACGCATTTCGACTGGCGCAAATCCGTGGAAGAGGCCTTGTGGCGGAGGGTCGAACTCCGCAAACAGAAATGGGTCATCAAGCGCCGAGAGCTCGAGCTGACCGCGGCGAGGAACTTTACCAGGGCCCGTCTCGACTTTGCGGGGCTATACCGCTGGCGCGGGCTGGGTGACGACTTGTTGGGTAATGAGGACGTGCCGCTGGGGAGTGCCTTTGGAGAGCTGTTCGACGGAGAACATCAGGAATGGCAGCTCGGACTGGAACTCAACACGCCGATCGGCAACCGCATCGGCCATCTCGCGGTTCGCCACGCGAACTTGATGCTGGCCCGCGAACGAGCCGTATATCGGGAACAGGAATTGAAGATCGTCGACGACCTGAGCACGGCCTTTGCCGAAGTCGAGCGCAGCCAAAAAGCGATTCGTATTCAGTTCAACCGGATGCACGCGGCAGACCAGCAACTCGGGGAAATTCGCAAGAAGTACAATGCGGGCTTTACTCCGCTGGAATTCCTGCTGGACGCGAACATACGGGCAACGCAGTCCGAGAGCGCATACCATCGTGGGTTGACCGATTCCAATCTGGCCGTTTCGCGGGTCTTCCTGGCACGAGGCACGCTGCTGGACTACTACGACGTGTACTTGACTGAAGGTCCCTGGTCGGCCCGGGCCTATCGTTCGGCCGCCAGGCAGTCTCGCAAGTTCACGCCCCGACTGCTGGACTATGTGTTCACGGTTCCGCACCCGGTGAGCCGGGGCAGCTATCCCCAGCAAACTGCCACGGGGCCTCAGGCCGTGCCGTCGACCGACGGGGCAGCGCATTCCGCGACGCCCCTCGGTGCGCCGGAATCCTTGCCGGAGGGCATCGCTCCGGGTCTACCGGTGCCCCCGCCGCCACCGGGCCCAGAGTAATTGGTCTGTCGGGGGATCGCTTTTCAGCTTGCCCGGGCCCCGTCGCCGCCCAATGGCGGGCACCTGGGCGGCTTCGTCTTGTGGTGGTCGGGCGGCCTGAATCCGCGTCGCGGCGGCCACTCCGGGTTACGCGTTTCGCCCCGAATTGCCGGTTCACTGGGGGTGGGTTCATGTCCGTTGCAGGTCCTTGAGGCGATCGGTTGTGGCAAGCGGCCCGGTCCCGTGTGTGGTTTGGCTACAGCCGGTGGAATGCATCTCTACCAGGGATACGCCACCCACCCAGATGGCCCAGGCAAGGGCATACAGATGCCCGTACCCGTCGCACGAAGGGCTCAAGCTCTTCTCCCCCTGGGCGCCAAAGGGCCGGGTGCAAAGCGCCGCGCACGGGGCAGTTGCAAAGGGAGGCCCCTTTGGGCCCTGGGGGTGTGCAGCGGCCACGTGCGGCTGCCTATTTGGGCGGTGAGCGGCGAGTTGATAGACATTGTCCCTGCATGTATACTCAAGGCTTGGTGCGTCTTGGAGGTTTATACAGGATAGCGATGGTGGGGAAGCTCTACGCTTTGCATTCGCCCACCCTGGTGTTGCCCGCCCTATGAGAATACATGCTAGCAGTCGGCCTACGTCTGAGAATGCGCTGTCGAGCGTGTGTGAGCTGCTTTGGCGCAAGGCGTTTGAACATGCCAGGAAGCCGGCCTTTCGATTTCTGCGCGACGGTGAAGATGACGAGGTTGTGCTGAGCTACGGGGAGTTGCAGCGTCGGGCGATGGCAATCGGGGGTAGGCTTCAGGGGATGATCGCCGCGGGCGAACGGGTCCTGCTGCTTTATCCTCCCGGACTGGAGTTCGTCGAGGCGTTTTTTGGCTGCCTGTACGCGGGAGCCTTGGCGGTTCCCGCCTATCCGCCGCGTCCCCACCGTCCCTCACCGCGGCTAGAGGCAATCATCGCCGACGCCCGACCGGCATTGGTGCTGAGCACGGAACGACTGCACTCCCAGGGGCTCAAGGCGTTCGTCCAAGTACCGCAGTTGTTGGCCCTCCCCTGGCTGAACGTCGAGCAGGTTGACGACGAACTGGCTTCGGCGTGGAACGATCCGCAGTCCGATCCTTCGACGTTGGCGTTCCTTCAATACACGTCAGGCTCGACCGCGTCGCCCAAGGGCGTGATGGTCAGCCACGGCAACCTGTTGCACAACCTGGCGTTTGTTCGCAAGGCCTTCCAGCTCCGGTCGGATGGCTGGGGTGTTTTCTGGTTGCCGCTTCATCACGACATGGGCCTGGTGGGAGGGATGCTCCAGACGTTGCACGCCGGTGGTGCCAGCACGCTGCTGTCGCCGGTGGATTTTCTGCATTCTCCCAAGCGGTGGCTGCGGGCCATTTCGCGCACGCGTGCGATCATCAGCGGCGGGCCCGACTTCGCTTACGACTATTGCGTCGCAAAGATTCCCCCGGAGGCACGGCGGGACCTGGATCTGAGCAGTTGGGAGGTGGCGTTTACCGGGGCCGAGCCGGTTCGCTCGGAGACGATCGAGCGGTTTACCGCCGCGTTTGCAGGATGCGGTTTTCGCAAGGAGGCGTTCTACCCTTGCTATGGTCTGGCCGAAGCGACGTTGATGGTCGCCGGTGGCCGGAAGAAAGAACCTCCGTACGTGGTCCGCGTTCGGCGCAGCGCGTTGAAATCCAACCGGGTGGAGATTGCCGAGGCGGGGGACACCGACACCTGCGACCTGGTTAGTTGCGGGCACGACGTGGACGACCAGCACGTAGCGATCGTCGATCCGAGCACGCGGCGGAGCTGTGCGGGCGACCGGGTGGGTGAGATTTGGGTTTCCGGCCGCAGCGTGGCCCAAGGATACTTCAACGCCCCCGCAGCCAGCGAGTCCACCTTCCGGGCCCGCATGGTCGGCAACGCGAACGCGCCTTATCTTCGCACGGGCGATCTTGGGTTTCTGCGAGACGGCGAACTATTCGTCACCGGGCGGCTGAAGGATTTGATCGTCATCCGGGGGCAGAACTATTATCCGCAAGACATCGAGCGGTCGACGCAACAGAGTCATCCTGGGCTGCGGCCGGGAGGCAGCGCGGCGTTTTCCGTGGAGATCGCCGGGAGTGAACAGGTAGTAGTGGCGGCGGAAGTGGAGCGGCGGCAGCGCGACCTGGATCCCGATGAACTGATCGTGGCGATCCGCGAGGCCGTTGCTGCGGACCACGAAATTGAGCTCTACGCGGTCGTCCTGCTGAAGACGGGTGCCTTGCCCAAGACGTCCAGCGGCAAGGTGCGGCGTCACGCCTGCCGCGAGGACTTTTTGGCCGACTGTCTCCCCACGGTGGCGTGCTGGACAAACCCGGCATTAGTGGAGACGCTACCTTTTTCCGCTGACTCCCCGTTGGCGAGCGAATCCCGGGCGCCAACCGACTTGCCTCGTTCGGCAGAGGCCGTGGAGGCTTTCTTGGTGGACCTGGTTTCCCAGCGGCTGGATCGGCCCGCGGAGGAGTTTGACGTCAGCAGGCCGTTTGTGAGTCTGGGGATTAGTTCCGTTCAGATTGTGGAGTTGACCGGCGAACTGGAAAAGTGGCTTCAGCGGCCGCTGCCGCCGACGTTTTTCTACAACTACCCGACGATTACCGCGCTGGCGGAGCATCTTGCCTCCGAGGGGACGGCGAACGAACGGCAGGCGTCGAGTAGCCGTGAACTGCCCGCGTCCGAAGCTCCCTGTGAGCGCCCCCGCTCCTCGAAACAGGAAGGCGAGTTCGTTTCCGACGAAGTCGCCGGGCTTGAGTAGTAGCTAGAACGGGCAAATGGAAAAGATGGAACAACGCGCGGATCATCCCGCTCATGCTTCCCGGCGGCAGGAACCGTCTCCGCCGAGGAGGGCACGGTCTGGGCTTGACCGTGTGGAACGCTCTGGGACGGAAGCCGTCGCAATCATTGGTGTTGGCTGCCGGTTTCCGAACGGGGGCGACGGCCCGACGTCGTTTTGGCAACTGCTGTGTAAGGGGGTCGATGCGATTTGCGAGATTCCCCCGCAGCGTTGGGATATCGACGCCTACTACGACCCCGACCCTTCGGCCCCCGACAGGATGTACACCCGTTGGGGGTCGTTTCTCGATCGGGTCGACGAGTTCGACGCCGATTTCTTTGGGATTTCTCCCCGGGAAGCCGTGCGAATCGATCCGCAGCAGCGGCTGTTGGCGGAGGTGACCTGGGAAGCGCTGGAGGACTCGGGCCGGCCCGCCGCAGAAATCGAGGGGACGCGAACGGGCGTGTTCGTGGGCATCGTTCAAAACGATTACACGCGGATCCAACTCCAATCCAGCGAGGAGATCGACGCGTTTGCGGGAACCGGTTGTGCTGCTTCCATAGCCGCCAATCGGCTGTCGTACATGCTGAATCTCCGCGGACCGAGCGTGGCGGTCGACACGGCGTGTTCGTCGTCGTTGATTGCCGTTCATCTGGCGTGCCAGAGTTTGCGCCGCGGCGAGTCGGACCTGGCTCTGGCCGGGGGCGTGAACCTGATCCTGGCCCCCGAGGCCAGCATCGCGCTTTCCAAAGCGCGGATGCTCTCGCCCGACGGCCGCTGCAAGTCGTTCGACTCGGCAGCCGACGGTTACGCCCGCGGCGAAGGATGCGGCATGGTGGTGCTGAAACGGTTTGCGGAAGCGCTGGCCGACGGGGATTCGATCTTGGCCGTCGTGCGGGGCTCGGCCGTCAACCACGACGGGCGGAGCAACGGGCTGTCGGCGCCGAACGGGCCGGCCCAGCAGGAGGTGATTCGGGCGGCGCTGAGCGACGCGGGAATCGAACCGGAGCAGGTCGGAGACGTCGAGGCCCACGGCACCGGCACCCCGTTGGGCGACTCGATCGAGATCGGTGCCTTGCTTGCCGAGTTGTGCGGGAACCGACCGGTCTCACGGGCGTTGCTGGTGGGGTCGGTCAAGACGAACATCGGACACCTGGAGGGGGCTGCGGGCGTGGCCGGGCTGATCAAGGCCGCTTTGATGCTGAAGTTCGGCATGATCCCGCCCCACCTGCATCTTCAGAAACCGAATCCCGCCCTGGCAGTCGAAAGTACGCCGATCGAGATTCCCACCGCATTGCGACCCTGGCCGGGTGAGAAAGAGGCTCGCTATGCGGGCGTCAGTTCGTTTGGGTTCGGAGGAACCAATGCACACCTGGTGCTGTCCGACGCACCGCTTGTGCCGGCGGCCTCGAATCCGATCGATCGGACTCGCCAAGTCCTGGCAATCTCCGCTCGGACGGAACCGGCTCTGAGGGAGTTGGCCGACCGGTTGGACCGACGTCTGGCATCGGGGCCGCCGCTGGAGCTCGCCGACGTGGCCTTCTCGGCCAACACCGGCCGGACCCATTTCCCCTATCGCCAGGCGGTGGTGGCCGATTCGGTGGAAGGACTTCGGGGGCACTTGAAGGCGTTCGCCTCGGGCAAACCGACCCCCGCGGTCCGCAGCGGCAAGGCCACCGGTAGGAAGGCCCCCAAGGTGGCCTTCCTGTTTACCGGCCAAGGGTCGCAGTACCCGGACATGGGCCGGATCCTGTTCGAGACGCAGCCCACTTTTCGAAAGATCCTCCAGCAGTGTGAGGAGCGTCTGGGCGATCACCTGGAGCAGCCGCTGCTGTCGGTACTCTATCCCGAACCGGGGGCCGACTCCCCGTTGTCGGAGACCATCTACACCCAGACGGCCCTGTTCGCCCTGGAATACGCCTTGGCCGCGTTGTGGCGCTCGTGGGGGATCGAACCGGCGCTGGTGCTGGGGCACAGTCTGGGTGAATACGCGGCGGCCTGTGTGGCGGGCGCATTCGGGCTGGAAGACGGGCTGAAGCTGGTCGCCCGACGGGCCCGGCTGATGCAGGCCTTGCCGCCGGGCAGCTCGATGGCGGCGGTGTTCGCTTCCGAGGAGGAGGTGACCGAGATGCTGGCGCCGGATGACGATCGGGTGACGATTGCCGCGCTAAACGGCCCCCAAAACGTGGTCATCTCCGGTGAGGATGAGGCCCTGAGAGAAGTCCTCGCCAGGCTGGCGGAAAAGAGGATCAAGGCGAAAAAGTTGGCCACCTCCGGGGGCTTCCACTGCGCGTCGGTCGAACCGATGCTCGATCGGTTGGAACAAGCGGTGGCCTCGGTGGAGTTCCACGAGCCGCAGGTCCAGGTGATCTCGAATCTTACCGGATCGCGGGTGGAGGGGCGTGTATTGGCCAACCCGGTCTATTGGCGCCGTCACGCCCGGCAACCCGTGCGGTTTGCCGACGGGATGCAATCGCTGGCCGACTGCGGCTGCGGGGTGTTTGTAGAAATCGGTCCCGATCCGGTCCTGTTGGGGATGGGACGACGTTGCTTGCCCCAGAGGCGGGGAGCCTGGCTACCGTCGTTACGTTCGGGGCGCGACGACTGGCAGGTGTTGTTGGAAAGCCTGGCCGAGCTCTACGTGCGCGGGGCGAACGTCGACTGGACGGGGTTCGACGGGGACTATCATCGGCAGCGGGTGGAATTGCCCACCTACCCCTTCCAGCGACGGCGTTATTGGCCTGCAAATGCCACCGTGGGGCGGCGTCACGTCCAGCCGGTCCTGTCTACCACAGGCCGGACGTTGCACCCGTTGTTAGGCCGGCGCCTCCGCGTGCCGATTGCCGGGCGCCTCTACGAATCCCGACTCGGGGCCAGGCGTCCGGCGGTTCTGGCAGACCACAAGATTCAGGGTCAGGTAGTGATGGCGGGTGCGGCCTACCTGGAGATGGCCCTGGCCGCCGCCGAGGATTGCGGTGGCCATCTCCGCTCGATCGAGGAGTTCACCCTTGCGGAGCCGCTGGTTTTCCACGCTGCCGACCTGCGGACGGTCCAGACGGTTTTGGTCCCGGAGAACGACCGTCAAATGTCGCTGCGGATCGTGAACCTGGCGGAAGATGACGACGACGACGAATCTGCTTTCACCACTCACGCCTACGGACGGCTGCGGGCCGAATCGGCCGACGAGGCGGGCCCGGACGGCCAGCCGATCGACGTCGCACAACTGCGCAGCCAGTACACGGGCGAGGCGTTTGATTTTGACTGGGCGACCAAGGTCTTGCGGGCGTCGGGCTTCGAGCCCGGTCCCGGTTTTCGGTGGATTCGACAGCATTGGACGCAGGATCGACGCGCGCTGGGCGAGGTCTGCCGCCCCGAGCAAGTTCGCGACGCCGAGGCCTACCGGGTCCATCCGGGACTGATCGACAGCGTGTTTCAACTGCTCTCCTCGCTGATTCCTTGGGCCGCGACCGCTGAGGACGCCTGCGTCCCGGCGTCGGTGGACCGTCTTCGTTTGTTTGCACGCCCGGGCGAACACGCGTGGTGCGAGGCAACGCTTCGCGAAGTGGACGAATCGGTCGGCCGGGGCGACGTCCGACTGTTCGACGACGCGGGCCGGCTGCTCATGGAAATCGAAGGGCTGCGCCTGCGGCGCGTTCCAAGAGACTGGTTGCAGAAGATCCTGGGCGGGAAGAAGACCTCGGAGAAGGACTGGCTTTACGAGGTGGCCTGGCGGTCGCAGACACGCACCGACGCCGCTGCGGAGGACGATCGAAACCAGCCCGGACGCTGGTTGATCATCGGCAACCGAGACGGGCTGGGAGCCGCATTGGCCGATCGTCTGGAGGCCCGGGGCGAAGACTGCTTCATCGCGGAACCCCACGCGGCCGGCAGGGAGACTCGGCAACTGGTGGAAGAAGCACTGTCGGCCGATGGCCCGGCACTGCGCGGCGTGATCCACACCGCCAGCTTGGATATCGACGGTCCGGCGGAAGACGCGGAAAACGCTGCCCCGGCGTTCGACCTTGCCCGGCAGCGGGGCTGGGGCAGCGCGCTTGACGTAATTCAGGCCCTGACCGCCGCGGGACACCCGCGGCTGCCGGGGCTCTGGCTGGTGACCCGAGGGGCGCAGGGCGTTCCTTGCGAACGGCGACGGCTGTCCCTGGCCCAGTCCCCGCTGTGGGGATTGGCGCGGGTGGTGACCGCGGAGTTGCCCGCCTTGAGGTGTGTCCGAATCGACCTCGATCCCGACGAGAGTCCGGATGCCAATCTTCTGTTTGGCGAGATTTGGCACGGGGATGGCGAGGACCAGGTCGCCTTTCGCAAGGCCCAACGCTACGTGCCCCGGATGGTGCGTCTGGGGGAAAGGGATCGCGCATCGCTTCGTGTGCCCCAGACAGCGGCGCGCCGGCTGGAGATCACGTCTCGGGGCGGATTGGATCACGTCAAACTGCGGCCGGCCCCGCGTCGTCAGCCGGGACCGGGAGAGGTGGAGATTCGCGTTCGGGCAACCGGGCTGAACTTCCGCGACGTGCTGAACGTGCTGGGACTGTATCCCGGCGACGCCGGGCCGCTCGGCGGCGAGTGTGCCGGCGAGGTCGTGGCGATCGGCGACGGCGTGTCGGAACTGGCGGTGGGAGATCCGGTGGTGGCCCTGGCAGCGGGTTGCTTCAGCTCGTACGCAACGACCCTGGCCACACTGGTCGTCCCCATCCCGAAACACCTCAGTTTTGAGGAGGCGGCGACGATCCCGATCGCGTTCTTGACGGCCGACCATGCCTTGCGGCGGCTGGGAGGAATCGGCCCGGGAGATCGAGTTCTGATTCATGCGGCTTCCGGCGGCGTCGGCCTGGCCGCGGTGCAACTGGCCCAGAAGGCCGGGGCCGAAATCTTCGCCACCGCCGGCAATCCCGAAAAACGGCGATTCTTGAAATCGTTGGGAGTGCCGCACGTGATGGATTCACGCTCGCTGGAGTTCGCCCAGCAGATTCGCCAAACCACCGAATCCCGCGGGGTCGACCTGGTGCTAAACTCGTTGACCGGGGAATCGATTGCCAAGAGCATTTCGGTGCTGGCTCCGGGCGGACGTTTTCTGGAAATCGGCAAGACCGATCTGTGGGACCAGGAGCGGGTAGACCAGGTGAATCCCGGCGTCGCGTTCCACGCCATCGCGCTGGATCAAATGACGGCCGACGATCCGCGGGCCGTCGGCTCGTCGCTCCGCCGGCTGATCGAGGAATTCGCGGCCAAGAGGCTCCAGCCGCTAACGCATCGTGTTTTCCCCATCGACAAGGCGGTGGATGCGTTCCGCTACATGGCTCGTGCCAGACATATCGGCAAGATCGTGGTCCGGGCGGCCGATCAGTTGGCGGGGACCGATCAATCGTTCCGCCTCCGCCAGGACGCCACCTACCTGATCACCGGTGGCCTGGGCGGGCTGGGGCTGAAAGTCGCCCAGTGGATGGCCGACCGCGGTGCGCGTCACCTGGTGCTGGTGGGGCGCTCCGGCGGGTCGGAGCGGGCACGGCCCCTGCTCAAACGGTTGGAAGACTCCGGCGTGCAGGTGGTTGTTGCCCGGGCGGACGTCGCCCGGCAGGAGGATCTCGCCAAACTGCTGAACGAGTTGGAGACTGAGATGCCGCCGCTTTGTGGCGTGGTCCATGCGGCGGGCGTGCTCGACGACGGTATCTTGGCGGAGCAGACCCGCCGGCGGTTCGACCGAGTGATGGCCGCCAAGGTCTTGGGGGCGTGGAACTTGCACGTCTTGTCCAAGGACCGGCCGCTGGAGGTCTTCGTGCTGTTTTCTTCCGCGGCTTCCCTGCTCGGCTCGCCCGGCCAGGGTAACTACGCGGCGGCGAATGCCTTCCTCGACGCGTTGGCACATCACCGGCAGTGGGAAGGAAGGCCGGCCCTGACGGTCAACTGGGGCTCGTGGTCCGAGGTGGGCATGGCCGCAGCCAGCCGGGAGGTCGCCGGCCGGCAGTGGGAGGCGTTGGGCATGGGATGGATTGATCCGCCGCGGGGTCTGAGAGCGCTCGAACGGCTCCTGCAAGGCGACGTGGCCCAGGTTGCCGTGCTCCCGGTCGACTGGTCGAAGTTCTTCGAGCGAGTGCCCGTCGCCACTGCGCCGCGGTTTCTGGAGGAGATGGCCAAGCAGAGCGAATCCGAGGCGTTGTTATCCGGCGGTTCGTCCGACCTGTTGAAGCGTCTGGAGGACGCCGAACCCGGCGAGCGTCAGGAAGTCCTGCTTACGGAGATCCGCCGGCAAGTGGCGGAGGTGTTGGGAAACGATCCGTCGAACCTCCCCGATCCCCATCGCCCGCTCCATGAGCTGGGATTCGACTCGTTGGCGGCCGTCGAGCTATGCAACGCCCTTGGCCGCGCACTGAACAAGCACCTGCCCCCCACCATGCTGTTCGACTACCCCACCTTAGACGCCTTGTCGGCTCATTTGGTCGAGGACGTCCTCCGCTTCGACTCAGCAGAGGAGAGCACTGCCTTGGAATCGGCTGCCGCAAAGCCTCCCCCCGACGAAGACGCCGGAGATTTCCGCGCGGAAGCCCTGGACCAGGTCGAAGGGCTTTCCGATGAAGACATGGAATCGTTGATTGCTGAAGAGATTGCCAAGCTTGAGCAACAGTAATTCACCGAAGGAACTTCCGCTCCCATGGACCCGTTGTCCCGACGTATTGAAAAACTGACGCCTCTCCAGAAGGCCGTATTCGCCTTGAAAGAGACGCGGGCGAAACTCGACGCCCTCCAGCGGGCGGCGGGCGAACCGATCGCGATCGTCGGCATGGCCTGCCGTTTTCCGGGCGGCGCCGACGGCCCGGATGCCTTCTGGAGACTGCTCCGTGACGGGGTAGACGCCGTCACCGAAATTCCCCCGCAGCGTTGGGACGCCGACGAGTTCTACGATCCCGATCCCCAAGCCCCGGGAAAGATGAACACCCGCCGGGGCGGATTCATCGACCGGATCGAGGAGTTCGACAACGCCTTCTTCGCCATTTCCGAACGTGAGGCCCTGCATCTCGACCCCCAGCAACGCCTGTTGATGGAACTGGGCTACGAGGCATTGGAGGACGCCGGGATTCCTTCCCAGCAGTTGAGCGGATCTCGAACCGGCGTGTTCGTGGGGATCTCCATCAGCGATTACGGGATCATGCTGTATCAGCGGGGCATCTCCGACGGCTTCGTGGCTACCGGCAATCACCTCAGCGTCGCCGCCAACCGCCTCTCGTTCACGTTCGATCTCCGCGGTCCCAGCGTAGCACTCGATACGGCCTGTTCGTCGTCGCTGGTCGCCGTCCACCTGGCCTGCCAGAGTATCCGCAGCGGAGAGTCGGAGTTGGCCCTGGTCGGCGGCGCCAACGTGATCCTTTCGCCGTATCCCTTGATCGACCTGACCAAGGCCGGGTTCTCCTCGCCGGACGGACGATGTCGCAGCTTCGACGCGGGCGCCGACGGCTACGTCCGCGCCGAAGGGGGCGGCATGGTCGTCCTGAAACCACTCTCCAAGGCGCTGGCCGACGGCGACTCCGTCTATGCCGTCATCCGCGGAAGCGCCGTGGGACAGGACGGGCACAGCAACGGCCTGACCGCACCCAATCGCCAGGCACAAGAGGCCGTGCTGCGGGCCGCCTACGACCAGGCCAAGCTCTCTCCCGGAAAGGTCCAATTCGTGGAAACCCAAGGGACCGGGACCCTCTTGGGCGACGCCATCGAAGTCCTCGCGCTGGGCAACGTGCTGAGCCGCGATCGGCGGCCGGGAAGCATCTGCACTTTGGGATCGGTCAAGACCAACCTGGGACACCTCGAGGCGGCATCGGGAATCGCCAGCCTGATCAAGACCGCTTTGGCCCTGAAACATCGCCGGCTCCCGCCCAACCTGCATTTTGAGACTCCCAATCCAAACATCCCCTTCGACACCTTGCCGCTGCGCGTCCAAACGTCGCTCGGGCCTTGGCCTGCCGGTCCCGGTGCCGCACTGGCCGGTGTGAGCGCATTCGGTTTCGGGGGCACGCTGGCACACGTCGTTCTCGAGGAGGCCCCCTTTCCGGCGGCCGCGTCGCCCGCGTCGGGGCCGGCGGTTTCGGACCGCAGCTACCTGATTCCGCTCTCGGCACGGAACGAAAACGCCCTGAAGGACCTCGCCCGTGCCTACGCAGATTGTCTGTCCGAGGGTCCCCTTTCGCTGCATGATCTGTCCTACACGGCCGGCGCCCGCCGCAATCATCACGGTCATCGCCTCGCGCTGACTGCGCGTTCTTGTGAAGAGGTTCGGGAACTGCTGGCCGGATTCGGCCGCGGCGAAGTCTTGCCCGGCATGGCTGCCGGCTGCAAGCCGTTCGATCGCCAGCCCAGGTTGGCCTTCTTTTTCTCCGGCGATGCGGCGGCCTGGCAACCGTACGCAAGATTCGTCGGAGAGGAGCCCGCGTTCCGGCGGGCGATTTCCGATTGGGAACAGCGGATTCGGGTTGCCCAAGGGTGGTTGCTGGGCGAGTTGCTCGAGGCGCCGCGGGACGACGCCCGTTGGCAGGATCCAACCTTGGCCCTGCCGGCCCTGCTGGCACTGCAAATCTCGCTGGTCGATACCTGGCAGGCCGCCGGGATCACACCCGACGCCGTGGTTGCCTCGGGTTTGGGCGAGGTGGCGGCGGCCTGCGCGGCCGGAATCCTGGCTGCGGAGGACGCCCTGGAAGTTTCCGCCTATCGCGGGCGGTGTTTGGCCGGTTCCGCGCCCGGCGGCAGCCTGGAAACAGTCGACGTGCGCAAGGCCCGTCTTCCGCTGCTTTCGGAAGTCGGCGGAGAGGTTTACGGTGCTGAGGACCTGAACTCGGCTCACTGGGTCCGGGCGAACGCGGAAACGGCAAACGCACAGGTGCTGGCGGATAGTCTCCAACAGCAGCGAATCGACACGGTCCTGGAGATCGGCCCGCCTGTGCTCAGCCGGCAAATTGCCGAACAGCTTCGTGCCGGAAACTCCCAGGGCTTCGCCCTTGCCTCCCTCGGAGGCGAGGACCGCCCCGGTGCCGGCCTCCACGATGTGCTGGCAACCCTTTACGTCCGGGGACACCGCATTGATTGGCGCCGTCTGCACGCCCAGGGAGGAACCTGTCTCCACCTGCCGACCTACACGTGGCAGCGCAAGCGCTTCTGGGTCGAGTTGGAGTCGGCTGCTGCCGCGGGTGCGGCGCAGGAAACTGCCGGCCGGACCTTCGAGTGGATGGATTCCGCGCCCGTTCGGAAGCGAGCCGACTTGCATACCCCCTACGTGGCGCCGCGAACCGACCTGGAGCGACACGTGGCGGGCCTTTGGGCCGAGACACTCAATATCGACCGAGTCGGCGTCCACGACAACTTCCTGGAGTTGGGCGGCAACTCGCTCCAGGCGGCGGCTCTGATCAATCGGCTCCAGCAACAAATCAAGGTCACCGTCTCTCCCGTGGCCCTGTTCGAGGCACAGACGATTCACGACCTGGCCGTCTACCTCCGCAAAGAGCATCCGGCGGCCGTGGCTCGACTTCTGCCCAACGAACTGGCTGCCGTCGCTGACGGGGGTTCCGTATCCGGTAAGAGCAGCATGGATGAGGTCCGGCCTGCGGATCCCGATCTGACGCCCGGATCGGGCAACCGGCAAGGCGGCGCCGCGTCGGAAACCGGATTACACCCACCCCAAATTCCTTCTTTCTCACAAAGTGACGATCCCCAAGCGTTGCTGGCACAACTTGCCGAGCTCTCCGACGACGACGTGGACGCCTTGCTCCGACAGTCGCTAGCAGATCGAGAGAAAGACGATGAGTGACCGCCAGTCGTCAACCGCGGGACTTTCGCCGGAGGAAAGGCGCAAGCTCCTGGCCGAGCTGCTGTTGGAAAAGTCGAAGCAACCCCGGACGTTTCCCTTGTCGATGACCCAGGAGCCGCTTTGGTTTCTTGACCAGTTGGCACCCGGCAGTCCGTTCTATAACATTCCCGCTGCGGTTCGTCTCTCGGGTCATTTGGACGTCGAAGTCCTGCGGCAGAGTCTCAATCACGTCGTGCGCCGTCACGGAACGCTGCGGACTACCTACGTCGGCGAGGACGGTCACCCGATGCAACGCGTGGCGCCTCGGCTGCGGCTCGACCTGCCGATAGATGATCTGAGCGAGCTGGATCCCCGGCAACAAGAAAGCGAGATCCGGCGCCGGGCAACCGAGCAAGCACAACGCCCCTTCGACCTGGTCAACGGCCCCCTGCTCCGGGTCCTGTTGCTGCGGATGGCCGAGACGGACCATCTGTTCCTGCTTTGCATGCACCACATTATCTCGGACGGTTGGTCGTTGGCGGTGTTCATTCGGGAAATGGTCGCGCTTTACGAAGCGTTTTCCGCGGGGCGCTCCTGCCCGCTGCCTGAGTTGCCCGTGCAGTACGTCGACTACGCCCTCTGGCAACGCTCGCGACTGAGGGGTGAGGCAATCGAGAGCCAGCGCTGCTATTGGAGAAGCCAACTCGAAGGTGCTGCGGGCGGATTGGAGCTGCCCACCGACCGCCCGGCGCTTCCGGTGGACGAGTATGCCGGCGGTACGGAGTTCTTCGTCGTATCGAAAGCAGTCCGTGACGGACTTGCCGCTCTCAGCCGCCGCGAAGGCGTCACTCTGTTCATGACCGTGCTCTCGGCGTTCAAGATCTTGATGCGCCGCTTCGCCGATCAGGAAGACGTCGTGGTCGGCATCCCCATCGCCGGTCGCAATCAGGCCGAGATTGAAGACCTGGTCGGACTGTTCATCAACACGTTGGTGCTCCGGACCGACCTGTCGGGTAACCCGACCTTTCCCCAACTGCTCGCCAGGGTCCGCAAAACCACCCTCGAAGCCTACGCCCGCCAGGACGTCCCCTTCGAAGACCTCGTTAAGGAGCACCGGTCCAGTCGCAAGCTGGGGAGCAATCCGCTGTTCAACGTGATGTTCAACTTCCTCAACGCCCCGCAGGGAAGCTGGCAACTCTCCAAGCTGATCGTCAGTGCGTATGAACTTCCCGAAGCGCTCTCCAAGTTTCCGGCCACTTTCTACATGCAGGACGCAGAGCAGCTTCGGTTTCGCTTGGTTTACCAGCGGAAGTTGTTCTCTTCGCAGCGGATGCGGGCCTGGCTGCGACAATTCGCCTGTCTGCTGGAGCAGATCGTGGCGGACTCGACGAAGCCGATTCTTTCATATTCGCTGCTGCCGCCGGAGTCGCGCAAGCTACTGCCCGATCCGACGCTCCCGCTGGATCGGCCGGTGCAGAAGACGGTTGGGCAGATGGTTCTGGATTGGGCCGAGGCGGCCCCGGAACGGACGGCCGTTTGTCAAGGAGAAAGAAGTTGGACGTATGGGGAGCTTGCCGCGCGGGCTGCGGACCTGGCCCGGGCACTGCGCAGTGACGGCGTCCACCCCGGCGACGTCCTGGCCGTGCAGGGAACGCGAAGTTTCGGCCTGATCGTCGGCATGCTGGGAGTGCCTCTGAGCGGTGGGGTGCTCCTGCCGATCGATCGCACTCTTCCGCTCAGACGGCAGCGGACAATGCTTCGCCAAGGGGGGGCCGTGGGGCTGATCAACGTCCGCAACGTGGAGCTGGGCACCAACCCGCCCCACACCGATCTGGCCCCGGATAGTCCGGCAAGCCAGAAGCGGCAGCGGCAGGCCCCGGGGGTGGATGACCCGGAATTGGAGCTTTTGCTCGAGGGCGATCAGGAACTCCGCGTGCTGTTGGTAGACGCCGACCGGGGACGTGTGGTGGATTGCCAACCGGATCCGTCTGTTGTCCTTCCGGAGGTCGTGCCGGAGGATGCGGCGTACGTTTTCTTCACCTCGGGATCCATCGGCACGCCCAAAGGAATCCTGGGAACCCATCAGGGCCTGAGCCAGTTCCTGAACTGGCAGCGCGAGACGTTCGCCCTGGGGCCGGGGGACCGCGCGGCCCAGTTGACGGCGCTCTCCTTCGACGTGGTCCTGCGGGACGTGTTCCTTCCGCTTGTCAGCGGAGCCACGCTCTGCTTGCCGGAAAACGACGAGATACTCGGCTCCGCTGAGGTGCTCCGCTGGCTTGATCGCCAAGAAATCTCGGTGCTGCACACGGTTCCTTCGTTGGCCCAATTCTGGCTGAATGATCTTGACGGCAATCCGCGTCTGCGCGGTATCCGCCTGGTTTTCTTCGCCGGCGAACCGCTGACCGAGACGTTGGTCGCCAAGTGGCGCAATGTGTTTGACGGTGGCGAAATCGTCAATCTCTACGGTCCCACGGAAACCACTTTGGCCAAATGCTTCTATCGGGTGCCTGACCGTCTGATTGCAGACGTCCAACCCGTCGGCCAACCGTTGCCCTCCTGCCAGGCATTGGTGCTCAATCGCGCCGGCGTACTCTGCGGCATCGGGGAGCCGGGTGAGATCGTCCTGCGAACTCCCTTCCGCACCAAGGGTTACTTGTCGCCGAAGGCCTCAGAGAGCGAACAATCAGGTTTTCTCCCCAACCCCTTCACCGATGATCCGTCCGACCTGGTCTACCACACCGGCGACCTGGGCCGCTACCGTCCGGACGGTGCCCTGGAAATCCTGGGCCGCCTGGACGACCAGGTGAAAATCCACGGAGTGCGCGTGGAGCCTGCCGAGGTTTCCGCCACCCTCCAGCGCCATCCCGCCGTGCAAGCTGCCGCCGTCCTGGCTCACAGAGATGATCAGGGCGAGGCGTTCCTGGTAGCCTATGTGGTCCCTGCCGACCCCCGCGATCGTGAGCCGGTTGAACAGTTGCGATCTTACCTGGCTACCCGGTTGGTGCCGGCCATGGTGCCCTCGGCGTTTGTGGTCCTTCCGTCGCTGCCGCTGTTGCCCAACGGGAAGTTGGACCGCCGGGCGTTGCCGGCCCCCAGC
>CAZUAM010000033.1:0-2448 GCA_964618095.1 uncultured Planctomycetaceae bacterium
GCGCGCTGGGCGAACTCAAGGCACAGGTACAAGCCCAGGTCGACGCCAAGAGCACGCCCATCCCCGAGCTTGACGTGGAAGACTATGTCAACACCAATCCCCTGAATAGACAACTGTCTGCCGACTTGGCCGCACAGTTGATGGCTCAGAACCAGACTCAGAGCTTTGTTAGCCCGGGCAGCTCGTCGAGGTATGTGCAAAAGCACGGCGAAGAGGTGAACATGATCCAGGCCCAGATTGACAGTCTGAGAGCCGGCGTGGAGGACAAGATCCGCCAAAAGAAGCTCTCGATAATCGAAGAGGACATCAGCCGGCTGAAAGTCCAGGTCGAGGTCCTCGAGGCCCAAGAGAAGCAACTTGCGGCGGATCTGCTGCAACAAGAGAAAGAAATCTCCCGCGTGAGTACCTCGGCGATCAGCGTGGAGATGACGCGAGCGGAGATCGACCGGCTGAACGTGGTGCTGGCAAACGTCCTCGATGAAAGGCAAAGGTTGGGCGTGGAGCTCGACTCTAAGCCTCGAGTCGAGCGCGGCCAACCTGCTCAGGCTCCGGAGACGGAAGCCGGACGGGGCATCAGAATCGCGCTGACCGTCCTGGCGGCGCTCGTGGGCCTTTGCGTCCCCATCGGCTGTATCACCTGGTGGGATACTCGCGCGGAGCGGGTCAACTCGTCCACGGACGTTTCCAAGGGGCTCGGGTTGACGGTCCTGGGTTCCATTCCCACGATCCCCGCTCGAGCCATCCGCCAGTTGGGCTCGCCGTCGAAGCGCCACCAAACCTGGCATCTGCGGTTGACCGAATCGATCGACGGGATCGCGGCCAGGTTGCTCCGCCAGGCAGAGGTGGAGCAAACCCGGGTGATCCTGATCTCCAGCGCCGCCAGCGGCGAAGGCAAGACCACCCTGGCAACCCAACTCGCCATGAGTCTCGCCCGAAACGGGCGCCGCACGGCGCTGGTCGACTTCGATCTGCGGCGGCCGGCCTTCCATAGGGTTCTGGGGTTGCCGCTTGAGCCGGGCGTCAGCGAAGTGCTCCGCGGCCAGAGCGCCGCCTCTGAAGTGGTGCACGAAACCGCGACCGACAACTTGTCCGTGGTGACCGCCGGTCGTTGGGACCGCCACGCATTGACGGCCCTGACCAAAGGCGCGGCCGGATCGCTGTTTGACCTGCTCCGCGCAGACTATGAGTTTGTGGTGGTCGATGCCGCCCCGATCCTGCCGGTGGCCGACACGCGGTTCGTCAGCCAGCACGCGGACGCGGTGATTCTTTCCGTTTTTCGAGACATCAGCCGGGCCCCAAAAATCACGGCGGCCTGCGAGATCCTGGAGGCGTTCGGCGCTCGCTGCGTGGAAGCCGTTGTCACCGGCCCAACTGAAAATCTGCCCGATAGGGACTTGAGGTACGAGGCCAGCCTGTCTACTTGACGCCTTCCTGGCGCCTCCGCGAGGCCGGTACGTACGTGCCCATACGAGTTCGGTTTGCAGTTGCCGGCCCGCCGGTTCAAAGCGGTGGCGGGCTCCCAAAGGGGACCCCAGGCGGCTGTCCGCACAAGGTAGATCATCGTCCCAGTGGTCGCTCAAGATTGGAATTAGAGGTTGGGAACCAAATGACGGCGGGAGGTGGCCGGGCAGGGGCGGTTGCCAAGCTGGAGCTTGGGAACCAGATGGACATTACTTTCCCGAGCGTCAATAAGCTGCTCCCGGCACCCCTCAAACCAAGATTGACGGACCGCTAGGGCCTTGCTGAAGGACGAATCTCCATGATGAACACGACCACACGCCTTATTATTGTGGCGATGCTTGTGGGCCTGCTCGCCGGTTCCACCTACATTTTGCCGAACTCGCTGAAGCCCAAGAGTATCGAGCTTCCCACTACGTGGGATCTCACCGAAATGCCCCTTCAGTTTGGTTCCTGGCAGGGCGCGGAAATCGAGGTGGATCCCAAGGTCAGGGACATGATTCTCCGCGACGCGGATGCCGTGGTGGACCGGGCCTTCGGGGATGACCGGAACCACGTCGTGTCTCTCCACGCTGCCCTTTTTAGCGATCTGGACGAGGGCGTCCGTCATAGTCCGATCAACTGTTACCGGGGCAACGGCTGGCGGGAAGTCGGCCGCACGCGTCTGATGCTGCACGTCTCGGACAAGACGAGCATTCCGGTGAGTCTCACTACCTGGGGACGCGAGGGGGAGCGGGTCCTGGTGATGTATTGGTACCAGCTCGACAAGCATATCCTCTTCAATAGATGGGATCTATTGTGGGCGCGCGTGAACATGCGGGGCAAGGAAACCTGGCCCCCGCTGGTCAAAGTGCTCCTACAGACTCCCGCGGCCGACGCGGACAAGGCACGGGAACGAATACAAACCATCGCGCGCAGCGCCTACCAGTGGATCAACCAGCCTGCTCATCAGCCCAGCCCCGGCAGCCCGAACGACCAGCCTTCCGCTGG
>CAZUAM010000033.1:2458-21248 GCA_964618095.1 uncultured Planctomycetaceae bacterium
TCTACGCCGCGGCCAGGCTGTTTGACAAGGCTGCAGGTTTCGACTATAATACAGGCGCGCCTCCAAGAGGAAGGCTTTTCGGGCTGGTGTCAGGGCAGGAGCACCAACGTCCTCCAGGTCGGGCCTGACACGGCCGGGAACATTGCCAGTTGCAGGCCGGTTTGCCCGGCACTTGCTGGCGCGAAGGGCACAGGGCTTCTCCGTTGACTCCTCTCACGATCGAAGAGCGGTTCAACAAGTGATCAGCAACCCATGAAACGAACATCCCACAGCGAACGCAGCCAATGCCCGGGCAACGGACGTGAGGGCACTTCGTCCTCTGGTCCGCCGGCCTCAAAGGGTGAAGGCAGTTGGCGGAGCTCCTTCCGATCGTACGTGGAACGGACGATTCCCTGGGCGGTCGGACAGCTCGTGGCCAAGCGCGTGTGGTTGTTGGGGCTGTTCCATACCGTGGTGTTTTGCGCGGTCTATTGGACAGCCTTCCAACTGCGGTTCGGCTTCGATGGCTCGGCACCCGGAATGGAGGTCTTCTGGCCGAGCTTGCCATGGGTCCTGGGCCTGAAGCTGATTGTGTTCTACCTGTTAGGTCATTACCACGGATGGTGGCACTACGTGACCTTCGCGGACCTGATCGCCTTGACCCGCGCCTCCGTCCTGTCCCTGTTTGTGATTGCGGTGATCGACCATTTCATCCTGCCCAACCAGATCCCGCGCGGCGTCGCCATCCTTGACTGCGCCGTGACCATCCTGGCCCTGGGGGCGTTGCGGGCGAGCCGGCGACTGTTCAGCGAGCAGTTTCGGCCGATCCTCAATCGCAACGGCTACCGCTGGGCGCTTCTGGTCGGGGCCGACTATTCCAGTGCCATTCTGGCTTATCAGATTCAATCCCATTTCCAGTTGCCCTATCGGATCAGGGGCTTCCTGGCTACGGACAACGCCCGGAAGGGCTCGCGGCTGGGCCAGATCCCCATCCTCGGCAACCTGGAGGATCTCCGCGTCACCGCCGCTGCCTACCGAATCACCGACGTCCTGGTAACCGCCGGAACGCTCCCCGGCCGGCAGCTACGTCAGTTGATGGAGACCTGCGGTGAAGCCGGCTTGAATCTGAAGATCATCCGCTCGGTGGAGGACCGCCTCAGCGGCGATCATCGCGTTCCCATCCGCGACATCGAAATCAATGACTTGTTGCAGCGCGATCCGGTGGAGTTGGATACGGAAACCATCGGACGGCTGCTCGAAGACCACACGATCATGGTATCCGGGGCGGGAGGCAGCATCGGCTCCGAAATCTGCCGCCAACTACTGAAGTTCAACCCCAAAGCACTGATCCTGGTCGGCCGAGGGGAAAACCGCATCTTCTCCGTCGAGAGAGAACTCCAGGCCCTGGACCCCTCCGCCCGCCTGCACCCCTGTATCGGCGACGTCACCGACGAAGATCGGATGCGGCAGCTCTTCGAGAAGTATCGCCCGGAAGTCGTCTTCCATGCGGCCGCACACAAGCACGTGCCGTTGATGGAGGCCAACGTGGGCCAAGCCATCAAGACCAACGTCTTCGGCACGCAGTGTCTGGCCGACCTCGCCGACGAGTACGGTGTCCTGACCTTCGTCTTCATCTCCACCGACAAGGCCGTCCACCCCTCCAGCGTGATGGGCGTCACCAAGAACATCGCCGAGAGGTACGTTCAGGCCCTTTCCCAGGAGTCGTCCACCCGGTTTACGGTGGTCCGCTTCGGAAACGTGTTGGGTTCCGAGGGCAGCGTGGTGCCGATTTTTCAAGAGCAGATCCGTCGCGGCGGGCCGATTACGGTCACCGACCCGAGAATGAAGCGATTCTTCATGACCATTCCCGAGGCCTCCCAGCTCGTGCTGCAAGCGGCCGGGATGGGGTCGGGGGGAGAAATCCTCGTGCTCGAAATGGGAGAACCCGTCAGGATCGTCGATCTGGCCCGCGATCTGATCCGCCTTTCCGGTCTGCCCGAGGACGCCATCGAGATCTCTTACAACGGCATCCGCCGCGGTGAGAAGCTGTTTGAGGAACTCTATTTCGATGACGAGCAGACCTTGCCAACCTCGCATCCCAAACTCCGCGCCGCCTACGCCCGACCGTATTCCTTGTCTTCTTTGCGCCGCACCACTTCAGAGCTCGCCCAGTTGATCTGCGGGCCCGAGGCGGTCATCCGCCGGAAGCTCCACGCGCTTGTTCCGGAGTATCTCTCGACCTCCGAAAACATTGGCGAACCGGAAGGCCAGTTGTTGACGGAAACCGACAGCCTGAAGCCGCATCGGTAACCTGACCGGTGATCGCCACCAACCTCTGGAGCGTTTGATTGGATCCCCGTCGCTCCCGCCAGATCGCCGGTATTCGCGAAGCTTGGGACCGGCCGAAGAATCACGTCCGCATTTTGAATCCTGGCTCCCAAGCTCCGGTTTGGGAGCCCGATCGGGCGAAGCTCTGCTTCGCCCACTTGGGAAGCAGAGCTTCCCGGAGGTCCGTGCCCAAACAAAGTTTGGGCACGAGCTCGGAGCACTGAAGTTGTTCTCCGGCCGATCCTCAGGGCTCAAGACGCAAGGCTTGGGCAAGGCATGGCCTCATACAAAGACGCCAAGCTGCAAAGAACAACCGAAGATAGCCGTGCAAAACGTTACTCGGCAAGGGCCCCAGCACCCATTTTGCAGTGATAAGGGCCTTGGAGAGCGCACGCCAGGAAATCGCTTCTTTCTCTCCAGGCGTTTGCGCCCTGGCAGCTTTGGGTGGGATTCCCTTACAGTTCGAGTCAACACGACGTTCGTGAAACCGGCATGCGGAAGGTCCCTCGTGTACATGTATAAACCAGGAGACTTGGTGTGAGTTCAAACATCGCGGTGATTGGGTGTGGATATTGGGGAAAGAACCTGGTGCGCGTGTTCTCCGAACTCGGGGTCCTCAACTGCGTCTGCGACACCGACGCCTCGCGGCAGGAGGCACTCACGTTCCAGGGTGCTCCACCGGCGTTCACCAACCGGCTGGAGGACGTGCTGGACAGTCCGGATATCTCCGGGGTTGCCGTGGCCACTCCCGCCGCGACCCACTACGAGATCGTCAAAAAATGCCTGGAAGCCGGCAAAGACGTCTTCGTGGAAAAACCCTTGGCCCTCAATGCAGGACACGGGCAGAAACTGATCGAGTTGGCCCAGAAGCGGTCGCTGATCCTCATGGTCGGCCACATCCTGCTCTACCACCCCGCGATCGCGGAACTCCGCAAGCTCATCGAGGCGGGCGCACTGGGACGGATCCTGTATTGTTACTCCAACCGCCTGAATATGGGACTCATCCGGACCGAGGAGAACATTCTCTGGAGCTTCGCCCCGCACGACATTTCCGTGATGCTCTACCTCCTGGGTGAGGAACCCGTTGCCGCGGAGGCCAGCGGGCAAAGCTATCTTACCCCGGGGGTGGTGGACGTGACCCTCAGCAGGCTGAAATTCAAGAGCGGAGTTACCGCACACATCTTCGTTAGCTGGCTGCACCCCTTCAAGGAACAGCGACTAGTGGTCGTCGGCTCGGAGAAGATGGCCGTATTTGACGACACCGCCGAAAAGAAGCTGCTTCTGTACCCCCATCGAGTGGACTGGGCCGGCCGCACACCAAAGGCGGTGAAAGCCGAGACGATCGAAGTCGAACTCGAGAACGCCGAGCCCCTGAAGGAGGAGTGCCGGCACTTCCTGGAGTGCGTTGCCAACCGCCAGACGCCGCTCAGCGACGGGCATGAAGGGCTAAGAGTGCTCCGGGTGCTCGACGCCTGCCAAGACTCGCTCGAACGCCACGGCCCCGCAGGGCCGATACCGCAGCCGATCGAGACACCGGCGGCACCGCAGGACTATTTCGCGCACAAAACCGCTTGCATCGACCTGCCTTGTTCGATTGGCCAGGGCACCAAGATCTGGCACTTCTCGCACGTCATGAAAGGGGCCACCATCGGACAGAACTGCTCGATTGGGCAGAACGTCTGCATCGGATCCTCGGCTGTTATCGGCGACGGCGTCAAGATCCAGAACAACGTCTCCGTCTACGACGGCGTCACCCTGGAAGACGGGGTTTTCTGCGGGCCGTCGATGGTGTTTACCAACGTCTTGAATCCGCGCAGCGAAATCGTCCGCAAGGGTGAGTACAAACCCACGCTCGTCAAACGGGGTGCCACCCTGGGCGCAAACTGCACCCTGATCTGTGGCCACACGATCGGCGAGTATGCGTTTGTGGCGGCCGGCGCGGTCGTCACCCGCGACCTCCCCGCCTTCGCCCTGGTGGCTGGTAGCCCCGCCAGGCAGATCGGCTGGATGTGCCGTTGTGCCGGCGAGCGCTTGAAGTTCGACGGAAGCAGCAAGGCCCAATGCTCAGCCTGCGGCGAGAAGTACCGGTTGACGGGCGACCGGGTGGCACCGTTAGACGATAGTGTCGATTACCCTCCCCATGCGGGAGCGGCGCAGCGAAAGTCCCCACGTTAAACAGCGAGCAAAACATGTCGGTTAACCAAAAGAAGCAACCCCCCCCGCAAGTGACCGTACCCCTTCTCGACCTGAAGGCCCAACACGCCACAATCAGGCAAGAGGTCTCGGAAGCCGTTCAGGCCGTGTTGGACAGCCAGTGGTTCATTCTCGGACCCACCGTCGCCGAGTGCGAAAAGCGGATCGCCGAGTATAGCAGTTGCCCCTGGGCGGTGGGCGTTTCCTCCGGCAGCGATGCACTGCTGATCTCTCTAATGGCCGAGGGCATCGGTCCGGGCGACGAGGTGATCATCACGCCTTATACGTTTTTCGCCACGGCCGGCTCCATCTCCCGGCTGGGTGCCACGCCGGTGTTCGTGGACATCCGGCCGGACACCTACAATCTCGACGCCTCCCAGATCGAGAGCCGGATTACAGACCGGACCAAGGCGATTATTCCGGTTCATCTGTACGGCCAGTGTGCCGAGATGGATCCCATCCTTGACCTGGCCGCTCGCCACGGCCTGATCGTGATCGAGGACGCTGCCCAGGCAATCGGCGCGGAGTACAAAGGCCGCCGTGCCGGTTCCATGGGACACTACGGTTGCTTCAGTTTCTTCCCGTCGAAGAATCTTGGCGGCGGCGGCGACGGGGGGATGGTCGTCACCGGAGACGAACAGCGAGCGGAAAAGCTCCGGGTCCTCCGGGTACACGGCTCCAAGCCGAAGTATTACCATGCGCTAATCGGCGGGAACTTCCGATTCGACGCCATTCAGGCGGCGATCATCAACGTCAAGTTCCGCCACCTCGACGACTGGACCGCTGCCCGCCAGGTGAACGCCGACCGCTATCGCCGGCTGTTTCAACAGTCGGGACTGGTCGGCAACGGCCTGGTGCAGCTTCCCCAGGCAGCCCCGGACCGCCGCCACATCTACAACCAGTTTGTGATCCGCCTGCCGCGGCGCGATCAGCTCCGGTCCTTCCTCAAGGATCACAACGTGGCAACCGAAGTCTACTATCCCGTCCCCTTGCATCTCCAGGCGTGTTTTGCCTATCTCGGTCATCACCAGGGCGACTTCCCGGAAAGTGAAGCCGCGGCCCGGGAAACCCTGGCCCTGCCGATCTACCCCGAACTCTCGGATGAGCAGGCCCGCTACGTGGTCGACTGTGTTGCTCGCTTCTCCGCGTGATCCCCACCCAACCATTTGCATCCTGAAGGAGCATGGCCCAGTCACGCTCTGCAAAGGCCATGATCCTCGCCTCGGGCCAGGGGCTCACGACTCTGGTGGGCCTGGTCATCGCGGCGGTGCTGGCCCGACTCTTCTCGAAGCACGATTATGCCACCTACCGCCAGACCCTCTTGGCCTACACCTTTGCGGCCCCGTTCGTCATGCTCGGTTTCGACCGGGCTTTGTACTATTTCCTCCCCAACCAGAAGGAACGCTCGCGTGGCGTGCTGATCGAAAACCTCCTGTTGCTGGTGACGGGAGGAATCTTGCTGGGCCTGTTCCTCACCGCCGGCGGCAACGAATTGCTGGCCCGGCGCTTCCGCAACCCGGACCTCGCCACCACCCTGCTGATCCTGGCGCCCTACCCGCTGCTGATGCTGCCGGCCGCCTCGCTGGGAGCCTGCCTGCTGGCCCGAGACCGGGCCGGACAGGTGGCGATATTCAACGTCACCAGCCGGTTGCTGATGCTCCTGGCCGTGGTGGTGCCCTGCCTGATATGGCCCCTGCCCGCGATCGCGATTGTTGGAGTCGTCTGTGGGGCTGCCCTGAGCACGACGCTGGCGCTGGGGCTGATGTTTCGCGCCTGTCCGACGGGCAACTGGCGGCCCACCTTGGCAGGCCTGCGACGGCAATTCTTGTACAGCATTCCCCTGGGTCTGGCCGGGTTGGCCGGCGCAATCCGACTCGGCCTGGACCAAGTGATGGTATCCGCCCTCTGCTCGCCGGAGAGTTTTGCCGTGTTCGCGATTGGGGCCACGCGGGTCCCGTTGATCGCGGTCTTCACGGGGTCTGTCACCTCGGTCCTGCTGGTCGATTACACGAGGCTGTACCGCGAGGGCCGCACCGCCGAAATCATCGATTTGCTCCACCGGGCAATGATCAAATGTGCTCTGGTCCTCATTCCCGCAATGGTCTTTCTCCTCTGCGTGGCGCCCGAATTCATGCGGGTGGTATTTGGCCGCCAATACGAGGAAAGTGCCAACATATTTCGCGTGTATCTGCTGCTCTTGCCGCTGAGCTCAGTATCTGCCGGTGCTCTGATCATGGCCACCGGCAAGAGCCATCACGTACTGATCCAGTCGATTCTGGGCCTGGTCACCAACGCGATCGTCACCTACTTCTTCGTCCGAGCCTGGGGGCCGATCGGCGCGGCGATCGCCACGTTCCTCGTCGCCAACTGTCTGGGAGCGCCGTATTTCCTCCTGGTACTCTCTTCCATCGTCCGCTGTCCTGCCCGTCGCGTATACCCCTGGCTCGACCTGTTGAAAGTGCTGTTGGCCAGTGCGCTTCCTGGAGTTCCGTTCGCGTTTCTGAAAAGCCGCGTTGATTTGCCCGACGTTGGTATCCTGGCCTTGGGGAGTGTGTTGTACGCATCAGCTACGATTGCGCTCTTCCACTGGCTCCGATTAGTAAGCGTTTCTCAACTCCTTGGGACTCTGTATGCACTCTGCCGGCGTCGCCCGCCGGCAAAGTGAGGAAACCGTCTTGGGAGCCGTACAACCGGCGATGGCAACATTGAAAAGCAAGATGTTTGCAGTGCCCAGCGAGTCGGATCTTCGTTCTTCCGCCACGCACGCCCTGCTTGCCGTGGAGCAATGGGTACGCGAGCGCGATTGGCGAGGATACGACCCATACGATCTGCAAGGTAGCAGGCTCATGCTTGCTCTGACCCAGTCGGGATCTCGCTGGGCCGGAAGGGTCGCCGGAGGCCTCCAACGGCTCATGGCCCGCTTTCCTAGGCCCGGTCGCAAGATACTCGGTGTTCGCCCTCATCGGAACCCGAAGGCCATGGGCCTGTTCCTTTCGGGCTATGTCCGCCTGGCTGCGATCGATGGTCAAGCGCATTGGGTAGACTACGCCCGGCAGATTGCACGTTGGCTGCTGTCTCATGTCGAGCCGGGCTACAGCGGCCCTTGTTGGGGGCTGCCCTTTGACTGGCAGTCCGTCATGTTCTTTCCGAAAGGGACGCCCTGTGCCACAGTTTCGCTAGCGGTTGGGGAAGGCTTCTGGGACCTCTACAAGTATTCGGGCAATCACGACTACTTGGAAGTATGCCGCGGCATCTGCGACTTCATCATCCGTGACCTGAATATCACCAGCTTTGAGCCCCGTCAAATCTGCTTTAGCTATACGCCGATGGATTCGTATCTGGTCCACAACGCGAACCTAATGGCCGCGGAGTTTCTGACAAAGCTCGGTTCCGAATGCGGCGAAACGTCTTGGGTGGAACTTGGCTTGCAAGCCGCCGAATACTCGCTGAGCGATCTGAACGAAGACGGTTCGCTTTATTACTGGGGACGCGGCTGGCCCGAGCGAAGTACGCATCGCGACGTGTATCACAGCGGATTTGAGATCCGCTCATTCTGGAACCTGTGGAGAGTAACCCGCCAGCATACCTTTCGTAACGCCGCGGCTCGGTACCTCCACTTCTTCAAGAACGCCTATCTGCGATCCGATGGAGCACCAGTTCGAAACGCCTTTCAGTTCGACCAGCCGCTCTTCGACATCCATGGCTGTGCCGAGGCAATTCTTTGCCTGGCTACGCTGGCTGGTGATTTTCCGGATGTTCGCGACGACTTGGATCGTACGCTCAACTGGACTCTGGCCAATATGCAGAACCGCGATGGAAGTTGGGCGTATCAAATCGATCACCGCGGGCGCATCGACCGCAGTCCCTATATGCGCTGGGGTCAGGCATGGATGTTTCGCGCGTTGACGGAGTATTTGTTAGCCCGATGACGTTCCTCGTCCCCCGATCGCCGGCAGCAACCTAGGAGTACCACGTGCACATCGGGATGGTTCATTTGACCGCAGGCCGCTTCCCACCCGATATTCGCGTGGAAAAGGAAATCGACGCGCTCACCCGCGCAGGAATGCGGGTCTCGGTGCTGTGTCCGCGCGTTTCGGACGCTGAAGCCGAAAAAGAAGAGTTGCGGTCCGGGGCGACTGTCTATCGCCGGATGATTCGCAGGCAGTGGCGAGCTCGCACCGCCTGGGAGAACCTAACGCTAATCTGGTCACGGTACAAGCCGGTTATCGCAGAGTTTATTCGCGCCTCCGGGGCCGACGTGCTGCACGTACATGACCTGCCGATGCTGCCGACCACGCTCGTCGTGGCCCGTGCGCACGACCTGCCGGTAGTGGCCGACTTCCACGAAACCATGTCCGCGGCAATCCGCGCGTATCGGGCAAACCAACCCTGGCGGTCACGAATACGCGCAGCCGTAAGGCAGGTTCCCTCACTTTATCGCTGGCATGAGGTGCGCTCTGCCCGGGCGTGCGAGAAGCTCATCGTCGTGGTCGAGGAAGGGGCAGAACCGTTTCTCCAAGCAGGCATCCCGCCGGAGAAGCTCGTGGTTGTCGCCAACAGAGAAGACGAAACGACGATGGGTTTCCCGCTGCCAAAGGTCCACCAGGACCTCGCCGGTCAGTACGCCGACAGGTGGGTGGCGACGTATATCGGTGGAATGGGCCCGCACCGGGGAGTTGACACGGTTGTCAAGGGAGTTGCGGCAGTGGCCGAAAGGGTACCCAACTTCCTCCTTGTGGTGGTTGGTGCGAGCGATGCCAGCCGGTATCAGATCGCCCGCCTGGCATCAGAGTACGGTGCAAGCCGGCACGTAAAGGTTCTCGGTTGGGAGCCTTTTGACCGCTGCTTGCAGTACATGCTGCTCAGCCACACGTGCCTGGTTCCGCACAACGACTTCCTCCATACCCAGATGGCCGCGCCGCACAAACTCTTCCAGTACATGGCTTGTGGGAAGCCTGTTATCGTCAGCGATTGTCGCCCATTGAAACGTATTGTCGAAGGCGTCGAGGCCGGCCTCGTATTCAAGGCAGGTGATCCCGATGACTTCGCAAGGACGGCCATTCGCTTGGCGAAGGATCCGATCTTGGCCGATCGTTGCGGTGCAAACGCCCAGCGGGCGGCCCTCAGCGAACTCTCCTGGAAACATGACGCAGCCCGGCTGGTGGCCATGTATGAGGCGATGGGCGACAAATACTGCTGGTCCGGCACGAACCGCCGGGACCAGCCCGCGATGCCAGCAGCCGATTGCGACCGGGCCGGACATGGCAGCTAGCGGCTGGGCGCCCTCAGAGGCTTTGGAGCACCGAACCACCATCGGGGAGGACGGCCGGAGCAGGCGGCGCCGTGGCGGGCACGAACGCCGCCGTAGGCCGCCGCCCGACGGCCCAGCGCCGTGGTTCCTTGGTTCCTGACGCGGGTTTTGGCATAATGAAGGGCACAAGGGGCTCTATGGCCCGTGATCCAGGTGGCCCACCCGGGTGAGGGGCTGGCGATGAAACACTCCTTCGATCCCTATCGCAAGTGGCTTGGTATCACCCCTCGGGACCAGCCGCCCCATCATTACCGGCTGCTGGGTATCGAGCCGTTCGAGGCGGATCCGGATGTGATCGCCAACGCGGCGGACGGTCGGATGGCCCAGGTCAAGAACTTCCAGATCGGCAAGTACTCCCAACAATCCCAGAGAATCCTCAACGAAATCGCCGCCGCAAAGGTCTGCCTGCTCAACCCGGAGAAGAAGGCCGAGTACGACCGGCAGTTGCGCCCGCGGCTGGAAGCAGAAAACAAGGGGCCCCCGCAAGCGGCCCCGCCCGCTGTCCGCAAGCCCAGGCTCAAGGCGGATTCCACGGCGGATACGGCAATTCCCGCGATCGACACCTCGTCGGTCTTCTCGTATGTCTCCACCCGCGGCCGCAAGCGGCGATCCTGGCAGATCCCGCTCGTTCTCGGTACGGGCGCCGTCGCGCTGGTGGTCCTGGCGATCTTTCTGCTTGGCCGGGGCAACGGTCCGCCGGTGGCTCAGCAACCGGTATCGCCGGAGACACAACTGGAAGACAACTCGCCGAACGGCCTCAACGAGCCCCCCCCCGCAGACCCAGACCAGCAGGATAGTCCTCCGGCCGCCCCCGAGGCCGACCCGAAGCAGCAGCCCGCCAATCCACCCACAGATCCAGACACCACCCCGCCCGCAGACGACCCCGGCCGTCCGCTGGCCGATCTGCTGGACCCGCTCGATCCGGGCCAATCCGGCGACTACGGGACAGGCGAGCCGGGACCCGAGACACCAGGCTCCGATCAGCCGCCCGAGGATGCCAACGCGCACCCCAAGAGACTTCCCGTCCCCGACAGCGACGCCCGGCGGGAGGCCGAGCAACGAATCCGAGCGATCTTCAAGAGAGAGTTCGCTGCGGCCACAACGCCCGATCAGAAGTTGGCGTTGGCCATGAAGTTGGCCAACCAGGCGCAAGAGACGACCAACGATCCGACTGCTCGCTTTGTGCTGATGCACTTGGCTTGCGAAGAGGCCGCAGAGGCAGGCGAGCTGACCGTCACGCTGGATGTGGCCGACCGGATGCGGCAGCTCTACGATATCAAACTGTTGGCTGTAAAGGCATACCTGCTGGACAAAGTCGCGGCGGCCATCTGGGCCGGGTCAGCAACCTCGGCCATGCAACAGCAGTTCGTGGAAAAAGCGATGGCGTTGGCTGACGAGGCCGTGGCAGCCGACGATTTCGCTGTGGCGGGTGGCTTGATGAAGCTGGCCATCTCCACCGCACGCAAGATGAAAGACCCGGCACTGCTTCGCCGGTTGACCGCCCGGGACCGAGAGATCGGCCGGATGAAAGCCAGATTCATCGCCGTCAGCAAGGCCCTGGACGTGCTGGCCGAAAACCCTGCCGACGGCGAGGCCAACCTCACGGCCGGCCGATGGTACTGCTTCAGCACCGGCAACTGGGACAAGGGGCTCCCCTTGCTGGCCAAAGGCGCCGACGCCGGGCTGTCCAAACTGGCCAAGCAGGACCTGGCCCAACCTGAGGATCCCAAACAGCAAATGGAATTGGCCGACCAGTGGTGGAGCCTGGCCAAAAAGGAAAAAGGGCCCGAGCAGCGCGGAATTCAAGCTCGCGCCCGGCACTGGTACGAGATGGCCCTGCCGGACCTCAAAGGGCTGGACAAAACGGAGGTCGAAGAGCGGCTGGCTGCGATGGCGGCCGATACGGAGCCCAAGCACCCGAGGACCGGAGGGGTCATCCAGAGGGGAAACCTGGCCCTGGCCAGCAACCGTACAACGGTCACCGGAAACGTCAAAAACCCAACGAAGATGGTAGACGGGAATACCGTCCGCAAACAGGGCGATCAAGAATTCACTTACGCCTCCTGTCCCTGTGAATGGACCATTACCTTCGACAAAGTCTACCTGTTGCGCGAGGTGCGATTCCTGTTGGTGGATACGGGGACCCATCGCTATCGTTACGCCCTTGCCGTGTCGGCCGATGGCAGGACCTACACCCCGCTCGTGGATCGAAGTAAAGGTGAATGGACCGGATGGCAACAGATTCAGTTCGCGCCCCGCCCGGTCAAGGCCGTGAAGTTGATCGGGCTGTATGCGAGTATGTATTCCACGTTCTACGTTGTGGAGTTCGAGGCCTACAGTATTCCCCCGCCTCCGCTACGGGAATAGGGCTCCATAGTCAGACCCCGGTCGCCGATCCGCCGTCCGGTCCTTTCCGGCGCCCGTGGTGCTGGCCGACTGCACCTGGGCGGGCGTGACGGCGGTACTCCGATCCGCGCCGTTTCCAAAACGAAACCTCGAGTTGCCCAAAATCACCAATTCCGGCGGTGGTTTGGCGGGCCGATTCCGGTTGGAAAGCCCTCGCCCACCCGGGAACCGGCCGTACCCGGCCAATTCGACGGCCCATACAGTTTACCATCCCCGGGGCACTGGATTTGCATGTTTCGGATGTACTGCCAAAAACGGGGCCCCGGCGTGACCCACGGGAACGGAGTGCGCGCCGCACGAACCCTGGCGACACGTCGAACCGTTTCAGCGTATCTGTTTTGCGGCAGGCAGCGGGCAGCAACGACCAATCGTGATTGCCCTGAGTCCTTGAACGTGCCAACTGAATCCAACGGACCTGCGGCGACCCAAAGGATCTCGATATGCGCGTTGTAGCCATCGTCGGTGCCCGGCCGCAGTTCATCAAGGCGGCGGCCGTTTCGCGCGCTCTGCGGGCGAAGCCCGGCACGATCGAGGTGCTCGTACACACCGGTCAGCACTACGATGAGAACCTGTCTGAATTCTTCTTCGAGGACCTGGAGATTCCGCAGCCCGACTACCATCTGGGCATCGGCTCCGCTTCCCACGGTTTGCAGACCGGACGCATGCTGGAGGCGATCGAGCGGGTTGTGGTCGACGAGAATCCGGATTGGGTGCTGGTTTACGGGGATACCAACTCCACCCTGGCGGGTGCATTGGCGGCAGCGAAGCTGCATATTCCCGTCGCCCACGTGGAAGCCGGGCTGCGGTCGTTCAACCAACGTATGCCGGAGGAGATCAACCGCGTATTGACGGATCACGTTTCCACGTTGCTTTTCGCTCCCACCCCAGCGGCCGTCGACTGTCTCCGCAGGGAAGGCATACCAGCCGAGAAGATCCACCTCGTCGGCGACGTGATGTACGACGTTGCCGTGTATTATGCAGAGAAAGCAGAGACGCGGAATCGTGTTTGGGCCTCGTTGGGACTAAAGGCCAAACAGTACGTCCTGGCCACGATCCATCGCGCCGAAAATACCGACGACGCCCAACGGCTTGGGACGATCGTTGACGGCCTGGCGGACGTCGCCCGTGAGATGCCCGTGGTGCTGCCGTTGCACCCGCGAACCCGCAAGGCACTTCAGCGCGAAGGATTGATGGAAAGCGTGTCCTCACGGCTAAGAGTGTTGGATCCGGTGGGCTATCTGGAAATGGTGATGCTGGAGAAGAACGCCTCGGTGATTGCCACGGATTCGGGTGGGGTCCAGAAGGAATCCTATTTTTATCGCGTTCCCTGTGTGACACTCCGCGATGAAAGCGAGTGGGTGGAGTTGGTGGAAATCGGGGCAAATCGGGTGTGTCCACCGCGTTCTCGCGCGCTGATCGGGGAAACGATCCAAGCCAGCATGCACGATGACTTCCCCGCGGATGCCCCGCTGGGTCTGTACGGCAACGGTGCTGCGGCCGCGGAGATCGCCGCGATTCTGTCAGATTCGGATTGTGATCAAAGCCGTGCTGGTGTCAGCCATGATTAAGCGTCCCAAGGTCGTGTTTCTCGCGTACTATTTCCCACCCGTGAACGCCGCTGCCAGCGTGCGAACCTGGAATATGGCGAAGTACCTGTCCAGGTTCGGCTGGGACGTGACCGTGGTCACGCCGGACCCGGGCGTTTGGCGGAAGACCGAGAACCTTGAAAAGGTTGACGAGTCGCTCGAAAAAGAGGGAATCCATCGTATCCTGACGGGCCACCGATGGCGCTTCCTGAACCCCGTCTTTTTGCGATCTCGGGATCACGGCGTAGGCAGACTTGCCGGCGGAGTGTGCCGGATCATGTCGCGGCGTCTGCGCATGGAGGCCCAAGCCGGCTGGGATGCAGAGGTTGAGAAAGCCTGTCGGCGTCTGACGCCCGGTGATGTGGATGTGCTTCTGGCAAGCGGCGAGCCCTACGGATCATTCAAGTCGGCAAAGAAGCTATCCGAGAGGCTCGGCCGTCCTTTCGTTCTCGACTATCGCGATCTGTGGACAAATGGGCCGATTCGGCGTCACCGAAGAGGATTCGCCCGTGATGAACAGCGACTGTTGACCCTCTCCGCGGCGACAACGGTGATATCCCCCTCTTGTGCGGACGCAATACAAGCCCGCTTCAGCCGGACTGCACGCCCGCATGTCCTGACAAATGGCTACGACCCGGAGGAAATGGTAAACGTAGTGCCTTATGAATTCGGCCATTTTGCGATCGTGTACGCCGGCATATTCTATCCACCGACAAGGGTCGTTGGCCCGGTGATGGCTGCCCTTCGGGCGCTAAAGAGGGAGTCGGGAACCGCGGCGGGTGCCGACTGGCGTTTCCATTATTACGGCGCCTGGGACGAGCATGTTCGCGGATCGGCACGCGATTTCGGCGTTACGGACCGGCTCGTATTGCACGGCTGCGTGTCTCGGGTTGAAGCGCTTTCTGCGTTGCGCGGCGCAGGAGTCGCCGTGGTGATTACTTCCGTGGCTGACGAGGCCAGCACAACACACAAAGGAATAGTCACCGCCAAAGTGTTCGACGCTTTGGGGCTTGGAACCCCCATCCTCCTGGTGTCCCCCCACGGCAGCGATGTCGAATCCATTGTGCAGGACACCGGCTGCGGGCGCCGCTTCGTGGGGAGTGACGTAGCGGGAATGGCATCCTACCTGGCCAACGCGATCGCTGGACACGTTCCCAGGCGGGAACCACCCAACGCGTATGCGTGGCCAACCCTTGTCGAGAAGCTCGATACCATTTTGAAGCGGGCGGTTGGACGGCGTCCCAGTCGAGGCAAGTAGCAATGAGTAATTGCCGAGTATTTAGGAGCAGTTGATGGTCGATAGGCATATCAAGGTTTCCGTCTTTCTGCCCAGTCTCTTCGGTGGCGGGGCGCAGCGGGTCATGGCAAACCTTGCCGGCGGCCTGGCGGGACGGGGATGCAGGGTGGACCTGGTTCTCATCAAGGCGGAGGGGCCGTATCTCGCCGAGCTGACCAAAGAGATACGCGTGGTGGATTTGCGGTCGTGGCGTATGCTGACAAGTGTCCTGCCACTGGCGCGATACTTGCGATCCGAGAGGCCCGATGTCCTGCTGTCTGCCCTTGACCATGCCAATGTCGCAGCACTCCTCGCCAAGCGGCTTGCTCGTGTTTCGACTCGGGTGATACCGACTATCCACCTTCCTCCTTCAGAACAGATCGCGAACAGGGGAAGCAGAAAGATCTCAATCGTTCAGGCCGTGACGAAGTGGTGCTATCCCTGGGCTGACGCGATTGTGGCTGTTTCTCGCGGAACGGCCGACGACGTTGTGCAGACGACGGGCGTTCCGCCACAGCTCGTGCGCGCGATCTACAACCCGGTGATCTCTCCCGGAATGCAAGAGTTGGCTAAAGCGGATCCGGAGCATCCCTACTTCAGGCCGGGGCAGCCGGGGGTGATTCTTGGAATGGGGCGGCTGCAGCCTCAGAAGGACTTTCCAACGTTGATAAGAGCCTTTGCGCTCCTGCGCAAAGAGCATGACTTTCGGCTGTTGATCTTGGGCGAGGGGGAGGAACGAAGGCGCCTGGAGCGGCTGGTGGAGGAGTTGGGCCTCACCGCAAACGTCAGCTTGCCGGGGTTTGTCAAGAATCCCTTCGCCTGCCTGGCGAGGTCCTCACTTTTCGTTCTCTCATCCGGATGGGAGGCCTTGCCGACAGTGCTAATTGAAGCCTTGGCCCTGGGTGTACCTGTTGTATCTACGAATTGCAGGAACGGCCCCGACGAGATTCTCAACCAGGGGCAATACGGGCGCCTGGTCCCGGTGGGAGACGTGGAGGCTCTGGCCAACGCCGTGCGGGAGGCCTTATCGGAACCCCCAAGCAAGGTGCCGTGGCACGCTCTGCGGCGGTTCACTTTCAACGCAGCAGTTGACGAATACATCAAGCTGATTGCCGAGGTAACTGATGCGTAAGCTGGTTCTTGGGCCTCTGGACCAGGATTCCTTGCCTTCCTGCGCGACCTGTTGATTGTGGCTCCGCCAGGCTGGGCATCCTCCTATTTGACACTTCACTGAAAGAGCATCTACGAACCCTGCTCGGAGGAAAACATGCGTAGAATCGTTTTCATTCTTCTCTTCGCACTGGTTTTCACGATCCCCTGGGAAAACCTGATCGCCTTCGCGTCATTCGGCACCCTCTCCCGGGCCATCGGCCTGGGGGCCGCGGCACTTGGAGTTGTTGCGGTGGTTGGCACAGGGCAGGCAAGGCGGCTGAACGCGATTCACTATCTGATGGGCCTTTTCGTGCTCTGGGCCTTTCTCAGCCTGGCTTGGACTGCAGATCCCCAGATGACGAGGATGAGAATCATTACCTTTTGCCAATTGGCGGGAATGGCTTGGCTCATCTGGGAGTTTGCGGCCACGCCCTTTCGCCAGTTGCTCCTGATGCACGCCTACGTGCTGGGAGGATGCGTCGCCCTGCTAACTCAATGGATTTCAGCATCTCACGTAGACCTTGCCTCCCGAATCGGTATTGCACGGATCGGCGGCGGCGGACTTAACGCGAATGATTACGCTCTCGTCATACTGACCAGTATACCTCTTGCCGCCTTTTACGCATCGAACAAGGAAAGCAAAAACAAACTGTTGCGCCTTGCCGCCTGGTGCTATTGCCCCGTTGCCGGGTTTGGGGTCTTGATGACGGGGTCCAGAATGGGTTTCGTGATCCTACTGTTTGCCGTCTTGCTGATCGTTTTCTGGCATCTCCGCAGGCGGCCGGTATACGCTCTTGTTCTGATCGCCATGGTAGCCATCTTTGCAGTGCAAGTGCCGGGCTGGATGCCTACCTCGACCTTTGAGCGCCTTGCCTCCACCACCGAGGCCCTCCGTTCCGGTGAAGGCGGCTGGAGCCTCCGGCTGCAAATCTGGACGGCGGGGCTGAAGACCTTCCCGCGACATCCGATCATCGGCACCGGCAGCGGATCATTTCCTACCGTCACAAGCCCGGAGCTCGAAGCCACCATTGCCCAAGAGCACAAGGCTCACAACGTCTATCTGCGCGTCCTTGTCGAGCTGGGGGTGATTGGGATGACTCTGTTCGGCCTCATGCTTCTGACGGCAGTGGCTTACGCCTTAAGAATGCCGAATCGCGAGCGGTTCCTCTGGATCACCATACTCGCGACGTGGGGACTCGGGGCCTTTGCGCTCAGCATCGAGGACAGAAAGCTCCTTTGGTTTCTCCTCGGGCTACTGACGTCGCAGTACGCCACGCTAAGGCGACAAGAGGTTCTCGCCCACGCTCGGAAGATGATGGCTTTGCGTAGACCGCGGCGGCTCCTTGCGGTCAGCCGTGGATAGGAAGGCGCGACCGTGAGCACGGCAACTCATGGCCCATGTAGCGGTCACGTACCACCAGAACCATATCCGTGTGCTTGCTGAAGTCGACATGCGGGCACTAAGCTTCCACTCTTGACACAGGGTCACGACGGTGCAATTGCAGAACAACAACCCCGCAACGCTAAAGGTCTTGCTCGCAACACCGCTGCCACCTCCAGAGCACGGAGGTATTGCTAACTGGACCAGGATCATTCGAAGGGAACTGGGAACAACGCCCTGTATCGAGCTGACGTTCGTAGACACAGCAACTCGATATCGGGCGGGTACGAACACGTCTCTTTGGCTGCGCCTGCTCGGAGGTTCGGCACAGGCGATTCGGGACACTTACCGTGTCTACCGCCGGCTGAAGGCCGACCGTCCCGACGTGTTTCATCTCAACACCAGTGCTGGGCCCGCAACGCTCAAAGACATTCTTATGCTTCGAATTGCCAGGCGCTATGGAGTACCCGGCGTCATCCACTACCAAATGGGAAAAGCGCTGTACACGGTCCCCGGATCGAAGCTGGAATGGAAGCTGATGCAGTGTGCCATGGCTTTGGCGCACGCGGTCGCCACCGGCGATAAGCGAGGCGAGGCTTGTGTCAAGGCGGCCCTCCCCAACCAGCTTGTGGTTACACTGCCGAACATGGTTGAGATAGACGTAATAGATGAAATACGCGCGCAGGAGGATTCCCAGCCGTCAGCTCCAGAGAAGTGCCTCAGGATAGTTTTCGTAGGCTTCGTGGTTCCTCGCAAAGGAGTCCGGGAGTTGGTTAAGGCATGCGCGCGACTACCCCACGACTCTTTGGTTCTGGATCTGGTTGGCCCAGTTGCCCCGGCGATGCGGCGAGAGCTTCAATCAATCGCTTCGGATTCCGGCAACACGGACTGGCTGTGTTTTCACGGAGCCGTTGACCACGATCAGGCACTTCGGCACATCTTGGCGGGAGACGTGTTTACCCTACCCAGTCACGGGGAAACTGCTCCAAACGCGGTCCTGGAAGCCATGGGTTGCGGTAAGGCAATTGTGTGTAGCACCATAGCTGCCATGCCGGAAATGCTCGACGTCGGCGGGCCGCACGAGTGTGGGGTGTGCGTTGAACCTGGCGATGTGGATGCGCTGTCTTCCGCCCTGGATGAATT
Organism: uncultured Planctomycetaceae bacterium; assembly: GCA_964618095.1. Taxonomy (GTDB): domain Bacteria; phylum Planctomycetota; class Planctomycetia; order Pirellulales; family Thermoguttaceae; genus CAZUAM01. The sequence continues at coordinate 21,214 of CAZUAM010000033.1, forward strand.
GCTCCGTGATGAAGCGAAAAGACGGGAATTAGGCG
>CAZUAM010000034.1:0-1276 GCA_964618095.1 uncultured Planctomycetaceae bacterium
CTTCGGCGCCGCCGCGCGCGATTCTCGCCCTGGAGCCGCGCGGGACCAGCGGCTGAGATAGTTGACATCCGCCGCCTCACCGGGCACTATGCCGATCGTTCCAGCCACAAGGGGCGTTTGACACGCGGACTGGCCCCAGTAGAATGAGAATAGAAGAGGTTGTTTCCTGCCCGACGTATGTGCACCCCAACCGGTAGGCCGACGGCGAAGCTTCCTTAGCGGCTCCGGAGGCGGAATAAAAACCGCCTGGTAGGTGTCTCTTTTGTCATAGTTTCTGTGAGGTCTGTGTGATGTACACTCCATTGGCCTACTTCGGTATGCCCGGGCCGTTTGAGATGATGATCGTCGCCGCGATAGTCCTTCTGTTGTTCGGCAACCGCTTACCCAGCGTGATGCGTTCCATGGGGCGCGGTATAGTCGAGTTCAAGAAGGGCGTCTCGGGGATCGAAGACGACATCGACGACGCCGTCAAAACCAACAAAGACGAGCAATCGGCCAAGGAGTGACCGGCCTGCCTGCCAGGCAATTCCGCCCGGCGTGTCGTGACTGCGTGGTAGAATACTCCTGAAAGGTGAAATCGATGGACGTTCCTATTGCTTTTGGGTTTTCGCCCGGCCCGATGGAGTTGATGATCATTCTCGGCATTGCCGTTCTACTGTTCGGCAAGCGATTGCCTGAAGTAGGACGGTCGCTGGGCAAGGGTATCGTGGAGTTCAAGAAGGGCATTCACGGGATCGAGGATGAAATCCAGTCGGCCGGTTCCACTTCCGCCACGCATACATCCGCCAATGACGACGTGAACGACTACGAGGAAGCAACCTCGCCCAAGTTCGAGCCACCCACCGAAGAACCCAAAACGCAATCCGACGAAGCGTGACTCCCGAGCTAGTCGGCGTCGATTCCAGAGCCGGTCACGATCAGACAGTGTGGATGTATCACTGAAGACACAATCCGGGCGGCTAGCTCAGTTGGTTAGAGCGCTATCCTCACACGGTAGAAGTCGCCAGTTCGAGTCTGGCGCCGCCCACTCATCTGACTCGTTGACCGCAGTTGTCAGCGGGTCTTTTCTATTGACCACGCAAGCACTTCGGTCAAGGCAATCGGTCGCGCCTGGATTCTCGGTTTCGCTTGCCGCTTTGTCGGTGATTGACTGCAATGTGCTCGATTTGCCAACAGTTGGTGCAAACTTTGGTGCAAACTGAGAAGCGGTCGAATCATCGGTCCCAGTTGCCCTTACAACAATTCCTTCCTGTTGCGTTCCACCAGTCAGTGGGAG
>CAZUAM010000034.1:1286-21087 GCA_964618095.1 uncultured Planctomycetaceae bacterium
CTCCGGTTGCGAGTCGTTGCGATTAGGTGCCGCCGGTTGCTGGAGCGGATTCTGCACCGTGTGCAGCGGATTAACCTTGTTACGCGTCGGTTGTGGCGGAGATTTCGCTAGCCCAGGCATTTATGCCTGGGGACAACTCCCCATCCCCAGGCGTGAACGCCTCGGTTAGAGAAAAGCGCCGCGGCTCCCCATCTGACAGGGATCACACCGGCCCGGTGCGACGGGCGATCTCGTCGCGGAGCCGGGCGGCGCGCTCGTACTCTTCGGACGCCACCGCGTCGGCCAACTGCTCGGCCAACGTCTGCCCCACGTCATACTCCGCCCGAAGCGTCTCCTTCATCTCGGTCAGTTGGGAGGCCAACTCCTGTTGGTCGAACCGCTCCTCGGCGTCCACCGCCGCGAATACTTGCCGGATGCGTTCCAACCCGCGGTTGATTTCCTCGATCGCCCCTTCGGGGCCCGACCGCCGCAACTCGGTCATCGCCGCCGCTTGAGTGCGGTGGAAGAGGACGAACGGCCGATACTGCTCGTGCGAAGCGGTCCATTGCGGGTCGGGAGAATGCCGCACCGCGAAGTCCATCAAGGTCAACGTGTGATCGGCGTCCTGCACCGCCCGGGGAAACTCCCGCAACGCCAAGAAACATATCCGCCTCTGGTAAAACTGGAGGAACTCGCGATCCACCTCCAGACACTGGTCTTCAGTGAGCACGGACGATTCATCTCCGCCGAAACTCTGGAGGATCAGATAGTCGAGGTAGGTTTCTGCTCCTTCCGGGGTTTCCCCGTCGGGGCGGCCGCTGGTTTCCATCTGGAGCAGGCCCATCTCCAGGCGCATCTGGAGCACCTCGCGCCGGTCGTGGGCGCGGACCAGCCGGGCACTGATCACCCCCGGCTGATAGGGCCACTTTCGGAAAACGTGGTCGATGTCCTGGTGCTCGGACATAAGGCGGCCAAAACGCGACGGTCAAATCTCGCGGTACAGCAGGCAATCCGCTCACTGAAATTCATTATAGCAGCAACCTGCAAGGCGGCACCACCGCTGCTTGGGGGCGGTTGCCCTAGTCGTCCGGTTTCATGGCGCGCAGGATCTGCCAGGTGTCGACGACCAGCAGGGCGATCAGAACAAACTCCAGGGCGGTGGCCGGCCAGAGCCCGGCGGTGAAGAGGACCCACAAGTACGGCGCCAAAAGGAGGAGAATCCACATTAGCACGTAGATCCAGCCTTGCCAGCTCACCGGCGTTAGCCCCCAGCCGAACCGTCTGCGTTTGAACCAGTGGGGTTTGCCGAACATGGGAGGGCACTTCCTGACGGAGTGTTATTCGTCCAACTCCGGCCGGCGCTGCCGCTTCTTCTGTGACTGTTTTCGTTTTTGATCGAGCCGGCGCCGGACGGACGCCCGGGTGGGCCTGGTCGATTTGCGAGGCTTGGGTGCCACGGCCGCCTCGGCCAGGATGGTGCGGAGCTTTTCCAGGCAGTCGGCCACGTTTCGTCCGGCGTCGCGAAAACGCTGGCTGCCGATCAACAGGTCGCCCTCCGAGGTAACCCGGCGACGATGCTTCGACAGCAGTCGCCTGCGAACCGGCTCCGGCAAATTGGGGCTTTTGATCACCGCCCAGCGCAAGAGCGCCTTGGTGTTGAGCTTGTTGACGTTCTGGCCCCCCGGCCCCGAACTGCGGGCGAAGCTGAACCGGAATTCCCTCAAGGGAATTTTGAGTCGGTCATTTACGACTAACATCGGTGGGCAGTGGGTAGTGGGCAGTGGGTAGTGGGCAGCAGGCAGTGGGCAGTGGAGGCCTATTGGAGGCGCGGTGGCCGAGGCAGAAACTGCCCACTATCGAGCAACCACTAACTCCTCAAACGCCTGCTTGGCGTGTTGCAGCAGCGAGGGGTAGTCGAAGGCTTCGATTTCTTCGCCCAGCAGCTCGACGTCGTAGTAGCCGTCGTAGCCGGCGGTTTTCAGGGCGGCGACGATTTCGGCCAGCGGGATGGTGCCTTCGCCGAGGCGGCAGCGGTTCTGTTCGCCGTCGGGCGGGCGCTTGGCATCGCCGAGTTGGACGATGGCCACGTAGCGGGCGATCTCGGGGATGCGGCTGACGATGTCGGCGTCCTGGCCCAGATGATAGGTGTCCAAGACCATCTTGACCTGCTCGCTTCCCACCGCTTCCAGCACTGCCAGCACGTCGTCGATGGAGGTCAGAAAAGTGCATTCGGCCGCGCAGCCGGGGTGCATCGGCTCGACGGCCAGCGTCACGCCAAGTTCGGCGGCTTGAGCGATCAGTTCGCCCAGCGCACTTTGGATCAGGCGGCGAGCGTGATTATAGGTGTGGCCGGCGCGGGCGCCGCTGTAGACTACCAGGCTGCCGGCCCCCAACTGGGCGGCAGTTTTGAGGGCTTCGGCCGCGTCTGCCACGCTCTCGCGGTAACTGCGGCCGTCGCTGCCGGTAAATCCGCCGGCCCACAAGAGATGCGAGACCTTCAGCCCGCTCTGGCCCAGCAGCTCCACCGCCCGGGACTGTCCGCAGTCGGAGAGTTTTTGTCGCCAGACGCCCATGGCCGGGATGCCGGCGGCGGCGTAACCGGCCACGTCTTCCTCGAACGACCAGCGAAAGGTGGTCGTTTCGTTCATGGACAATTCAGCCATCCGTGTGGGTTCCTTCGTGCTCTGCGGGCCACCCCGGCAGAGATTGGGGCAGCCGGCCCTCCGAATCGCCCCCCTTGGGACGGTAGTATGAAGCATGGCTGCCTTTCTGTAAAGGCGAACCGTGAACCCCGGGAAGGCGACGCCCGTAGGAATGATCTTGACCTAACCGGCGGCGGCGGCGAAACTACCGGCCCTATGCTAATCCTCACCCGATATCTGCTGGCCGAGCTGGCCAAGGTGTTTCTGGTTTGGCTGGCCGGCCTGACGCTGCTGATGATCATCGTGGGGGTGGTTCGGGAAGCGGTCACGCAGAACCTGCCGCTCGGGGAGGTGGCGCGGCTGGTCCCCTTTATCCTGCCCGACGCCCTGCGGATCGCCACTCCGGCGACGCTGTTGTTGGCCACCACCAGCGTGTACGGGCGGATGTCCGGCTCCAACGAGGTGCTGGCCGCCAAGGCCCTGGGGATCCACCCCTGGAGCCTCCTTTGGCCGACCTTCATCGCGGCGTTTGTGATCAGCCTGGGTACAGTCTGGCTGAACGACCTGGCGGTTTCCTGGGGTCGCAGCGGTGCGCGGCGGGTGGTGGTCGAGGCGGTGGAAGAGATCGTCTACAGCATGCTGAAGGTACGGCGCCGGTACAGCTCGCAGAGTTTTTCCATCAACGTGAAGGGGGTCGAAGACCGGAGGCTGATCCGCCCAACCCTTACCTTGCCGGCCCGAGATAACACCCCCGGTGTGACTGTCACCGCCGAAGAGGCCGAGCTACAGTCGGATCACGCCGCAGGTGTCCTGAAGATCATCCTCCGCAACGCCACACTCGACGTGGACGGCAAGCTGACGTTCCGCGACCGCGAGGTCTACGAACAGGAGATCCTGCTGCGCGATGCCAGCCAGGCAAAAGAAATGGACGCACATCCTTCCAACCTGGCACTGCGGGTGATCCCCGAACAACTCGATGAGCAAAAAGAACGGCTTGAGCAGTTGGAACACCAACTGGCGGCCCGAGCTGCCTACCAGATGCTTTGCGGCGACTTCGATGACCTGACCGGCGGGCAGTGGGAGAAGCGGGCCAAGGACCGCAGTTTCGCCTGGGGCAGGCTGTACCGCCTGATGACCGAGCCCCATCGCCGTTGGTCCGCCGGCTTCAGTTGCCTCTGTTTTGCCTGGCTGGGGGCCCCGATGGCAATTCGCCTTCGCAATCGCGACTTCCTGACCAGCTTTTTCCTCTGCTTCCTGCCGATCCTGATCGTCTATTATCCCCTGCTGGCCTCGGCGGTTGACGGGGCCAAGAGCGGCACCGTCCCCCCCTATTTCGTATGGACCGGTAACGTGCTGCTGATCTGCTGGGGGGCGTGGCTGTTGAGGAGGGTGATTCGCTACTGAGCAGCGCTGAGAGTTCGGGACCGGCCGGTTTACTTCCGTGCGACAGTCCTGAAGCCCGAACGGTGAACCTCGATACCTGACCGCCGGCGGCAGTCACTGCTGGGCGGTCTTGCCCCGGCCTCTCGGCTTCGGCGTTGAGCGCGGTTCGGATTTCATGTTCCAGGCGACCAGCCAGCGGGTGCTGACCGGCGCCAGACGGAACTGTTCGCGAAGCTGCCGCTGGAAGTCCGACATGTGTCCGGCCCCGTAGAAAATGGCGATCTTCCGCTTGCCCGCGGCGAGCTGCTTGCGGAGCACCTTCAACGCCACCTTGTTCCGCTCGCTGATCAGCGTCGAGCCGTTCGGACCCTCGATTGCCATCAGCGATCCTTCCATGTCCTCGAACTCTTCGGCCATCAGCCGCTTTAGCGCCAAAGCCCGGTTCTTGTCGAACAACGCCAGCAGCAACTGGCCGTCGGTCGGTTTGTCGGACCCCTGCTGCCGCGCGATCGCGTAGCCCATCATCCGCACGAAGATGGCGAAGATGCTTTCGCCGCGCTGTCGCATCGACTGGGCGAATTGCTCGGGCGACATGTCGGCGTGCACCATGTTCTTTCGGCCGTAGTCGATTTCGTTCAACTGGAACTCCAGTTCCAGCAGGCTCTTGAGGCCGTTTTGCAGCAGCGAGAGGGGACTGCCCCCGCCGCCGGCCCGGGGAACCCTGGTTCCCTCCGGGGCAACCAGCTCGTAGAGCACCACGTCGTAGCCGGCAAACTCGCGGTTGAGCCGCCGGTAGTAGCTCCTTTCGGCCACGTGTACGGCAGCCACCAGATCGACCGTGGGGCCCTTCTGGCCGGGATCCACGGGCGCACAACGGACAATCGCCGCCTCCAACGCCACCGGTGTCTTCTCCTTATCCCGCACCACACGCAAGAACTGGGCCTTCTTTTCAGCTTCCTTCGGCCGCTGGACCGATTGCTGGGCCGATTGCTGAGCCGATTGCTGGGCCGATTCCTGGACCGATTGCTGGGCCAAGGCGGCGGTGCCTATTGCCAGTAACAGAGCGCACGCAGCAACCGGTCTGATCTTGCGGAAGACCATTGGATCAACTACCTCTGGCACAAATAGGGGGGACAAGGGAGCAATGGTGGCGGGGTCCTCGAAACACGGGAAGTCGAAAAAACGCCACACACGGCCGAGTGTGACAAGTATACGTCCTTTTCCGGCGGAGGGAAACCGGTGCCTGGCCCCCTTTTGGCGCCCCCAGTTCCTGATTCATGCGTCCCGCGAACTGAATCTGACCACCCAGATGTCGTGGGTTTGTTTGCGTGGCGGCCAGGTCCCGGCGGGGAGCGACGTGGATCGCCACGGACCGCTCCGTACGATCCGCGTGCGCTATCCACGCCGTCCGTGGTTCCCGGAAGGCCGCCCCTGGTTTGTTGCGAGAGGGGCCATAATCACTAACGGATAGGTCTTGCAATTGTCGAGATTTTTAACATACTCACTTGCATCTAGCAGGGCGTAAGCTCTGATGGAGTGGCCCCTTCAGGTTCCTGCCCCACCTGTGGGGGCCTTATTTTGCGCCCCTACGGCAGATGTTCTCTGCGTCCCCTGCGCATCTGACCCGCTACCGCCAGCGGCGTCCCCTTGGCACCGAGCTGCCACGTTGAGCCTCCCTCCACTCAATTTGGCTCGGGCGAGGTCTCGGTTCGTGCGGTAGCGCGACCCCATCCGGTCTTCCCAATCTCGGCAGGGAGCCGTGTGCGCCCCTCTGACGGTGGTCCCCTCTTCCGACTGAATCCCCGGTGAAGCGGAGGTCGGCTCTATCCCTCAAACGTCGGGCAATATTCTGGAGTTCTTCGCTACGGCTGCCGAGAAAGTAAATATCGGCAAATCCCGCAGATCCGGAACAACCGGCAAAGTTGCGACCGGTGCTGTCCCTTCCCGGGCAGACCTTCCCCGAGACTGGACGGGGCGGGCAACACGCGCAGGGCCACAACCCTCCGTCGGCGGTTCCGGTAGGGAGCCCGGCGCGACGAGCCCGGAAAAGGTCTCGCCGGGCAGCCATGTTGTACCGAGGGACGGTGCCTGGGCAGGGGCCCCTAGAGCCGCGATGGGGGCCGGTTTCGTTGCCGGAGCGGCCTGCGCCTGCGTCCGTAGCAACAATTCGGCCGACCACGCAGAGGGAACGACCAATGAATTCGTTTCTGCGGAAACTCGCTCTGGCTGGGACGCCAGATGCCGCGTCCAGGAGTGCACCGGCTGAAGAGACGAATCTGGAGGGCGCGACGGGCCGGTCCCGCCGTTGGCCAAAGCCGGTTTGGCTAACGCCTTGGGTGGCTGTGTGGATTTTGGGGCTGGCGGGCCTGTTGACTGGCCAGGCCTCATGGGCACAGGAGCCGGTTTTTGATTCGCCCGGCGGCTTCGCCTGCGTGGACGGTCCGGCGTATAACCCCGGCCTTTCCGGGTGCCTCGGACGCCTGGCGCCACCGCCGCTGTTTCCCTTTGCGTCTTTCTACGTCGATTACCGAATCCGCCGCTTCAGGGATGCCCATACGTCGTATGAGATCGGCTGGTCCGACCCGGCCGCCACGACACCGTTGAGCCGGCTGGAGTTCCCGATCAGCAGCACCTGGAACGGGCTCGAGTTGGGCCTGGAGGATCCGCGCTGGGCGGTGCGTGCCGAGTGGCTTACCCCCTGGAGTGACAGGATCGACGGCCGGCTGGAAGACCGCGACTGGCTCTTCCTGGGGCCGGATCCCAGCGATCTGGGCATCGCTGACCAGCGCTGGATCGATGCCCATGTGGTTGACATCGCGTTCGAGATCGTGCTTGCCGAGAGTGCGCGAGGCTTGCCGATTTCCATCCGGCCGGTGGGTGGATTTCGCTGGCAGAAGTTCGATCTGATGGCCTTTGATGGCAAGCAGTTGCAGGAGTTTGGCGTCTGGTTGACCAGCCCGATCCCCTTGCCAGGCGATGTGATCCGCTTTCGGCAGGAGTATTATCATTACTACGGCGGTGGTCAGCTCCGGATCGATGTGCCCCCCGGGGGGCTGCTGCCGGGATTCCGACTGACGTTCCAGGGGGACGGGGCTTATGTCGAGGGCCACAACTTCGACCACCACCTTCTGCGTGAGGGCATCCTGATTGGCAAGGAGAACACCTATGGCAGCGCCTGGCACATCGGCGCGACCGCCGAGATCTTCCTGACCGATCGGTTCACCGTGGGCATTGAAGGCGAGTACACGCAGATCCGCACGGCCGGTGACCACCGGGACATCAACGAGCCTCTTGGACTCGACGAGACATGGGAGGATGACGCCCACGTCTGGTCGGATCAGACGGCCGTCACCGTGTTTCTCCGCCTCCGCGGTTGACCCTGGACTGCCCGGGAAGTGTGTCCGCAGCATCTTGGGCCGTGGATACGGCGGCACTGTTGGCTCCAGGTCTCTCGGCGGGCACTCATCTTGTGGGGGGTGTGTTCCCCATGTTGCCCGCCCTTCCGGTTCTGCTGCATCCTACCTCGTTTTTCGACGTACGGCCGTCATTTTCCGCAAGCTTTACCGTTCTTACTCAACTGCCGTGACCGGTACGTCCGATACTATCCTCACGAACGGTGCAGAAGCCCTCTGCGCGAGAGGTTTTGGGGCGGCCGAATATCCGGGCAGACCGAGGTGGAACGAAACAATGTCGCTCAATCGCAGTAATTCGGCGCTGGTTGTGGGGGTGTTGGTGTTGCTGTTGGGAGGGCCTGTCTTGGCCCAGGATCTCGAGGAAATGAAGCTCTTCGCCCCGTCGGACCTCAGCCTGTACGGCAGCGGGCCGCAGCCGAAGCAAGGCTACTTTTTCGCCTTTGACGGGCTGCTCTGGTGGATCGATCAGCCGGACAGGACGTCGATCGGCTTTCCCGGCCTCAGCCGGCTGGTCTATCACAGCGTGTTCAACTGGGAGATTCAAAACAACAGTCTGGATACCGGGCCGATGAACGCCGAGAATACCGAGGGCAACCGGATCGAGTTCGGCCGGGTCTTCGGCCGACACGGCTGGCTGTTTAGCACGTATCGGCTGAACGACCAGGTCCAAAGGTTTTCCAGCACGGACGTGGACATGGTCTTTCTGGACGTCCCGGACGCCTTCGGCGCCAGACACCTGGAAGGCTATATCGGCGAGCTGCTGGGTTATGATGACGACGCGCCCATATATCAGCTCTATTTTTTCCCGGTGGATCTGCCGGTCTCGTTCGACGAACTCCTCGTGGAGAACCGGGTGGACACCTGGAATGTAGAGCTGATGTATCTCTACCGGATGGGTCAAATGCACCGCGGCGGGTTTGTCGAGTTTTTCGCCGGTGTACGATACATGGAATTCGACGAGACGTTTCAGGTTGAGGGCCGAGGAAAGGAAGTAGTCAACACAGACGGCGACGTGGTCGATGGGTTCGCCAATTACCGGTTTACGTATGACACAGGGCCTGACGGCGATCCGACCGAAACCAACTGGTCACGGGTCGGCCCGGGGAACATCTTGGCCAACAGTAACTGGGTCAGCGAGGCCGAGAACCACATTATCGGCCCGCAGGTCGGCGGCCGGTGGTTCAGGAAGAACGGCCGCTGGACGCTGTCTGCGGAAGGTCGTTTCTTCGCGGGGTGGAACATCCAGAATATTCGCAACCACGGAGTCTTGGGGAGCGAGCTGGATGCACCTTCTCCCTGGAATTGGGACTTCGACCCCACCGACCCACTGGCCCTTCCCGGTCTCGATCTGTATATGCCCATCCTGCAACGGCCTTACCAGTTCGATCATAAGGCTCACCTCGACGAGTTCACCCCAGGAGGCGAGCTCCGCGTGGAGTTGCTTTTCGAGCTGACCCGGGCGGTCTCGGTCAAGGCAGGTTGGACCGGTCTGTGGCTGGGCAACATCGCCCGGGGTTGTGCCATGCCCGATTACGTGATCTCCGACGCCAGCACGATGAACGTCAGTCGGGCCAGAAACGACCAGACCGTCTTCATTAACGGCCTGAACATCGGTCTCACGGTGAACCGCTGACCCGGCGCCTTCTTCGGTCCTGAATCAAGTTGCACCATCCTGGGAGTGGACCGTTTAGCCGCCACGGCTGCGCGGCGGCCGGGACGGCTGCTGGGCTAAGAGCGGGCCGAAAAACAACTTCCCGATTTCCGCCAGTTGTAGCCATCACGCTCCGCGTGATGGGGCCCTGCAACGCGGAGGAAACCGCTGCCTTTGGGCTCATCACGCGGAGCGTGATGAATACTTTCCGGAACTTATTCTGCGGTCGGTCCTAAATACTCGGATGTTCCCGGAAGCATCGAATCGGACCGGCAAGCGATTCAACTCGCGGCCGGCTCGCTGCTAGGTGTGTGGTGGAGATAGTCGGGACAGATTTTCTCGAGCTCCTCGACCATCACGTCGACCGCGTAACGAATCTGCTCTTCGCTGTGCAGGGTGGTGACGAAGTACCTCAGCCGGGCGGCGCTTTCCTCCACTGCCGGATGGAGAATCGGCATCACGTTGACGCCGCGCTGGAGCATCGCCTTGGAAAGCTGCAAGCAGTGGATCGAGTTGCCCAGGATCACCGGCACCACCGCGGATCCCTTACTCAGGCCCGTATTCAGCCCGTGCTCCTTGACTAGCGTCAGCAGCAGCTTGGAGCTTTGCATCAGGCGGGGGAAGCGCTCGGGCTCGGCCTCCCAAATCTGGATCGCAGCCAGGGCGGCGGCGGTTTGGGCCGGGGGAATGCTGGCGGCGAAGATGAATCCCGGCGTGGTGTACTTCAGATACTCGACGAGTTCCTTACAGCCGGCGATGTAGCCGCCGCAACTACCGAATCCTTTGCTCAAGGTTCCCATCCAGATGTCGACGTCGCTGCGATCCACGTCGTAGTACTCGCCGACTCCGCGCCCGCGGGGCCCGATCACACCCATCGAGTGCGCCTCGTCGATCATCAACAACGCCCGGTGACGCTTCTTGACCTCGATGAACTCGGGTAGGCGGGCGATGTCACCGTCCATGCTGTAGACGCCCTCAATCACGATCAGCACCCGCCGGTACTCGTGGCGGAACTGCTCGAGCAGCTTGTCGGCTGCCTGGGGGTCGTTGTGGGTGAAGGGCCTTCGCCGGGCACCGGAGAGGATGGCTCCCTCGACGATGCTGTTGTGCGAGAGGGAGTCGTGGAGGATCAGATCGCCGGGGCCCATCAAATGGCCGATGACCGTCTCGTTGGTGGAGTGGCCGCCCACCATTGCCAGGGCGTCTTCGGTTCCGACCAGGCGGGCGAACGCTCGCTCCAACGTGATGTGCAGATCTTTCTGGCCGGAGACCAGCCGGCTGGCCGACGTGCTGGTACCGTAGCGGTCGATGGCGTCCTTGGCGGCCCGGGCGACGGCCGGATGGCCGGACATGCCCTGGTAGTTGTAGCTGGAGAAGTTGATCACCTCCCGGCCGTTGATCAGGGCCCGGTCGGTGGTCACTCCCTGGTGGGCGGCGAAGAAGGGATTGCCGATGCCGGAGGACTCTAGCAGGTCGAGGTTCCGCTTCAACTCGACGTACTCGGGAAACTGGTCGAAATGGTAGGTTTCCGGGGGGATGACGGCATCGGTGGGGCGGCTGACCCTGGAGCGGGGCTCGCTGCCGAGGTACTCCAGGGCCGCGTCGACGACGTGGCGGGTGGTTTCCAGGTCGGGGAGGATTTCTTCGGGAAATCGGCCGCCGAAGCGTTCCTCCAGCGAGGCCAGAATCTCCATACGTTCGAGCGAATCCAGCCCGGCCTCCACGATCGAGGAGTCGAGCGTTAGCCCGTCAACTCGTTCCCGGCCCACCCGGCGTATCTCTTCCAACACCACTTCGGTGGCCTTCTTCCTGGCCGCCATCCCGCGGCCGTCCTTGGAGGCAGGGGCTGTCGCGCCGGCTTGCGCCATGGCTTCCGGGCTTTCTCGAGGGGGTCTCTGCCCGACACCGGCGAGTACGGGGCGTGGGAGCTCGTCGGCCTGCCATTGTCCGACCACGGCCAGAGAGCCGTCCAGGTAACCGCTGCAACAGGCGTGGCGCTGGATCTTCCCGCTGGAGGTCTTGGGAATACTACCCGCCTTGACCAGCACGATGGCATCCAAGGGCAGCTCGTGCTCGGCCGCCACGGCCCGCACCACGCCGTCGAAGATGACCTCCAGGTTTCCTTGCTTGCGGCGTTCCACCTCCTGAACCACCACCAATTGCTGGCGATGGTCGACTTCGACCGTAAAGGCCGCCCCGCAGTCGCCCCGCAGCCGCGGATGGGCCTGCTGGACCGTCTGTTCGATGTCCTGGGGATAGAAGTTCATCCCGCGGACGATGATCAGGTCTTTGAGCCGCCCGGCGACGAACAATTTGCCGTCTTGCATGAACCCCAGGTCCCCGGTCCGCAGAAAGGGTCCTTCGCCGGTGTCCTTCAGGTAGGCCTGGAAGGCCTGCTCGGTGCCCTCTGGCTGGCGCCAATACCCTTGTGCCACGCTGGGGCCACTGACCCAGATTTCGCCGATGCGGCCGGCAGGAGAGCGGGTCAAGGTCTCGGGATCGGCGATCACGATTTTCTGGTCGGGCAGCGACTCGCCGCACCCGACCAGTGCGCGAACGCCGTCGTCGTCGGGCTCGCCGTCGACGACCTGGCCGCTGGCCAGGGCGGCGGCTTCGAAGGTACGGATCATCGGCGGGCAGTTGGCATAGCCGCCGGAAACGATCAAGGTGGCCTCGGCCAGGCCGTAGCAGGGATAGAATGCGTCGCGGCGGAAGCCGCAAGGAGCGAAGCTTTCGGCGAAACGTTCCAAGGTCTCTTCGCGAACCGGTTCCGCGCCGTTGAACGCCACTTCCCAACTGCTCAGATCGAGCTTTTTGCGCTGTTCGCGGGTGATTTTGCGGACACACAGGTCATAGGCGAAGTTGGGACCTCCGCTGGTGGTGCCCTGGAACCGGGAGATCGCCGAAAGCCAGCGGAAGGGCTTCTGGAGGAAGGTCATCGGCGACATCAGAACGTTCGGCCGGCCTACGTACAACGGCTGTAGGATCCCGCCGATCAGGCCCATGTCGTGGTAGCTGGGAAGCCAGAACACGCCCGTACCGGACCGCGTGTGCTCGAAGGCATACGCGATCAGCGCCGAGTTGTGCACTAGGTTGGCGTGATTGAGCATTACGCCCTTGGGCGTTCCCGTCGAGCCCGAGGTGTACTGCAAGAATGCCAACGTGTCGCCGTGCACCTCCGGCATCTTCCATTGCTCGTCGATTCCTTTCGGGACCTTGGAGGTGGCCAACCAGGTAAGTTCCTTCAAGTGGGGCGTCTCATCGATCAGCGGCTCAACGCGAGTGAGCACAAGGTCGGTCGTCAGGGCCACTTTGGCGTCGGCGTCGTCGGCGATTGCCTGGATGCGGGCCAGGGAGCGGTTTCGGCGGGGCGGATAAACCGGAACCGCCACCACCCTCGCGTAGAGACAGCCGAAAAACGCGGCAACAAACTCCAGCCCGGCCGGATACAACAACAACGCGCGCTGACCCGCCAGGTCCAACGACTCCAACCAGGCGCCGATGGCGCGAGCCTGGCAGTCGAGTTCCCGGTAACTCAGGCGGACCTGCTCGTTCTCGCCGTCGACCAGGTAGGTGAAGGCGACGTCTTTGGCTTGGCAACCGGCACGATGCCGCAACAACTCAACCAGATTGGAGGGGCCGAAAAAGGTCCCCGGCAAGTGATCCAGATGGCGCACCACTTTCCAGACTCCTGCTACAAGGACGGTTGCTTACCCGATATTTCGGTCGGTTTTGGTGTGGCCGGGGAACCGATCTGGTTTTCCCCGAACAGCTCTCCCCCACCGTACAAGACGTAGATTCTATGCCTCCCCGGCAGAACACGCAATCGCCCCCCTCGATGGTGCTACCGGGAGCTTATGCGACGCGGCGCAATCCGGTCCAGGCTCAGCGGCGCCCGTTTGCCTCTGGCCGCGGTCCGACCCGATGCTTGACAGTGCGCCGGCGATTGCGATAGGCTGCATTATGAGGGCGTGCGACCCCGTTCGACAAGGCTCTTCGCAAGCTGCCGTCAGCTCCTCGGCCCACGGGAACCAAGGGAGGCGCGGTAATGATTCGCCTGATGTGCCCGAACTGCCAGAGTAGGCTCAACGCCAAGGATGAACTATTGGGGCAGACCAGGAACTGCCCCAAGTGTGGCACGCCGGTCGTGATCGCCGTGCCCGATACCTCGTCGGAATTCCTGGATGACACCGCCTCGGCAGAGCCCGTCTACGACCTCGGCCAGCCGGGCTTGCCGACCCTCGACGTGCCCAAGCGGCTGGACCGGCAAAACCACTACCTGATCTGCGACAGGTCGAAGCTGGTGGCCACCTGGAGAGACGACGGGCAGGGATGGATGCTGAAGACAAATGCCGGCCTGATCAGCGCCGTACGCAACGCGGATCAGCTTCCCAACCAGGGTGACTTCAAGCTCGTCGAATTGAGGCTCGACCGGACCGATGCCGGGCTGCGCCTGGCCGGGATCCGGTCGTATCAACTCGCCCAGCGTTGGGCACTGACCAACCTGGACAAGGGCGACGACAAGATCGTCTCCAAGGTCACCGCGCTGGGCTGCCTCAACCGAGACCAGAAAGGCGTGGTTCGCCAGGCAATCAAGGACCATTTCATGCGCGAGGTCTGGGCAGGAGCCGAAAACGTGCTGGAATACCTGGCCAACACCGACTACCACTCGCCGGGCACGGACTAATACTACAACGCTACGTTTGGCGACATTGCCGTTTGGCGGGCGGGGCGGAATGCTCGCCGAGGTTTCGTGGTCACCCGCAATGCATAAAGCCGCGACCGGTGGTCGCGCCTGGGGCGATAACCAGCGGTTTTCATGGCCCTTCGGCGCGACCACCGGTCGCGGCTTTATGACGGGGAGTTCGCACATGAACAGCATCATCCGAAGCGCGCTGTGGTTGGCCATCGCCCACACGGCATTGTGCCTGCTCTCCCCGAGCCCTTCCACCGCAGCGTCTACCCGCAAACCAAGCATCATCTTCATCCTGGCCGACGACCTCGGTTGGGCCGAGTTGGGGTGCTACGGCAACCGATTCAACGAAACTCCCCATCTCGACCGCTTGGCCGGCCGGGGCATGCGGTTTACCAGCGCCTATGCCGCCGCACCGGTCTGCTCGCCGTATCGGGCCAGCTTGATCGCCGGACAGTATCCGGCCAGAGTCGGCATCACCGACTACCTTCGCCCCGGCGACCCCAAGCATCTCTCCACCGATCAGGTAACCGTCGCCGAAATGCTCAAACGGGCCGGCTACGCCACCGGCATCATCGGCAAGTGGCATCTCAGCGGCTACGCCCATCACGGGGCCGAGGAGGTGCCGCCTACCGCGCACGGCTTTGACGAGGCGATTTGCTCGGAACGTCGGGGGATCGGCGGCGGCTCCTATTTCCACCCCTACCATTTCAACCCGGAGTTGAAGCGGCGACTGCCCGACGAGTTTCTGGTCGATCGGCTGAACCTGGAAGCGGTGGAGTTTATCGAGCGGCACAAGGATCGGCCGTTTTTCCTCTATCTGAGCCATTACGCTGTCCACACCCGCTTGGTCGGAAAACCGGACCTGGTCGCCAAGTACCAGAAGAAGCCGGGGGCCGGCAAGGGGAACCAGGCGCCGAAGAACAATCCGCACCTGGCCGCCCAGCTCGAATCGATCGACCAGGGCGTGGGCATGATCCTCAGGAAGCTGGCCGAGCTGGGCCTGGCCGAGCGGACGGCGGTGATCTTCACCTCCGACAACGGGGGCGAGGGCCGCGTGACCTCCAACGCGCCCCTGCGAGGCGCCAAGAGCCAGCTCTACGAGGGCGGCATCCGCGAGCCGCTGCTGGTCCGCTATCCTGGCGTAGTCGCACCCGGCAGCGTCTGCAATACGCCCGTCTGTAGCATCGACTTCTATCCGACCTTCCTGGAAGTGATTGGCCTCGAGCCGGATCCGGGCCAGACACTCGACGGGGTGTCGATCCTCCCGCTGCTGAAGAATCCCGACGCCCAACTCGCCCGCGACGCGCTCTACTGGCATTATCCGTTGGCCAAGCCGCATTTCCTCGGTGGGCGCTCCAGCGGCGCGATCCGCCGCGGCGATTGGAAGCTGATCGAATTCTTCGAGACGGGCAAGCTGGAACTGTACAACCTGGCCGAGGACCCCGGCGAGCAGCGAGACCTGGCCGAGGCCGGACGTGGCCAGAAAACTGCATCAACAATTGCGGTCGTGGCGCAAGAGCGTCGGCGCCCGCGGCGGACAATAAAGCCGCGACCTCCGGTCGCGACCACCGGTCGCGGCTTTATGGACCGGCGATCACCTCCAGCTCGCTGGGCTCGAGCCCCCACAACTCGCCGGCCAACTGGTCGATGCGGCGTTGAATCTCGGCCGGATCGCTACCGCAGGCCGCCGCCAAGTGCGCTACCCGGCTGCACGCGGAAAGCTCCCTATGCCGCGGGTCGTCCGGATTGAATCTCCCGAGCTTGACGAAATCCAACATGCCGGGCGTGCCAAAACCCTTGCCGCCGCAGACGCTGTGTGAGCCGACCAGGAAATTGACGATCGAGCTGTTCAGCACCGCACACACGTAGTGCGCCTCGGCCGCCGATTCCGCTGCCACCAGCACGCACGTCTCCTGCGGAATTACCGGCCGGGGGCCGAGCAGCGGGTCGTCGGCCTCCTCCACCACGGCCGCATTGATCCGCCGATCCATCCGCCGCCACACCACCTTGACCGGTGCCAGCGTGTACCTGCCGACGTTGTACATCGAATAGAACGCCTTGCCGGGCTGATACTGCCGGTAGGCCGCCCGGCCGCTGAGCACCCGCTCGAACCGCCGCAAGTACGCATACGTCTGGGGATACTCGCGCCGCATCACTGCCCGGTCGATGCCGGTCCGGGTGGCCGGGTCTTGGGCCAGAAGGAGGTGGGCGGAGGGCAGGCCGCGGTAGCGGGTCAAGTCGGCCCAACGCAGCAGGGGGTAGAGCAGGTCCGGCTCCACCACCTGCTCGACCACTTCGAGGCTGCGCTTGTTCTTTTGGGCCAGGTTCCGCACCACCACGCCGCCCTCCGCTTTCCCCAACGTCTCCACCCAGTAGACCCCGTTGGCCCCGCCGCTGTTGGCGCCCAAGTGGGCCCTGTAATCGGACGGACCGACTAGCCGGGCCAACTCTGCCTTGAGTCCTTCGGGCCGTAGGAACCAGGGGGAACCGGGCTGGTTGTGCTCAATAGGCTGGGCCTGGTAGGGCCGCTGTACGAAACCGCCCTGATCGTCGTCGGACGACCACTTGAGGTACGGCACCGGGTAGCGCGTGGGGGCTCCCTTTTCCAAGAGGATCGTACTGGTGAAGTTTGCCGCGTCCTGGAAGGGCCGCAACGCCACCATGTCGTCCACCCGCAGCACCTTCAGCGGTTCCCCCGCCGCACCCAGACGAAAACGCCGAAACCCGTCGCCGGCACCCTTCGTCTGGAACAGCGTTTGGGTGATGACCATGGCCAGTCGCCCGCCGTGTTTGAGGAATCGGTCGGCGCTGGCGCAGATCATCAGCATCGAGAGGTCCTTCTTGGCGCCGCCGTGCCGCACTTGGCTGCCCGAAAGCGAGAACAGCCCGTAACGCTGCCACAACGGTTTGGTGGCCTGGCGATAGTCGGCCGGGAGGTTGTCCCAGGCGATCCAGGGCGGGTTGCCGACCACGTAGTCGAAGCGGCCGGCCGAGGGCGGGCCCTCCAGGATTGAGTCGCACAGGTGCAGCGGAATCTCCACGCGATCGGCCTTCGGCAGGAGATCGCGGATGGCAATCAGATAATTTGCCTTGGCGGCCATCACGGCCAGCGGGTTCAGATCGAAGCCCACCACGTTGGCCAGGATCTTGCGGCAAAGCTCGCCTTCGCTGAGCCGGCATCGCCCGCCGTCGGATTCATTCCACCGGCGGACGCGGCGGATGGCCGTCAAGAGGAAGGTCCCCGAGCCGCAGGCGGGGTCGAGCAGCCGCTCGTCCGCCCGGCCCGAGTAGCCGGCCACCTCGAGCACGTGATCGGCTAGCCAGTCGGGCGTGTAATATTCGCCCAGCGCGTGTCGGAGCGCCCTGGGGAAGAGTTCCTGGTAGAGTCGCCCCAGCAGGTCGCCGCCGCCGCGTTCCGTCGAGAGGGTGCCGGGGTCGTATTCTCCCAGACGGGCAGCCAGTTGCCGGACCAGTTGCCCGATCGGCTCGCACCAGGCGGCCGTGTGCCAGGAGAACGGATCGCCGCGGAAGAACTCGACGACGTTCAGTCCGCCAAAGATGGCCCCGGCCTCGAACTGCTCGATTTCGCGCCGCAGCCGGCCGCAAGTATCGGCTTGCAGGAGCTTTTCAACCGGGCCGGGCAGCCCGTGGCAGTGGGCCATGATCTGGCCGACCAGCAGCTTCACCAGCAGGGCGTAATAGGTGTGCAGCGCGAACAGCAGGGCGTCGGGCTTCAGTCCGCCGGCCGCAATGCCATAAGATGCAGCCAGTTTTTCGATCTTCGGCGACGGACTGCCCGGATCACAGCCGGAGGCCCTGCCGAAGAGCGTTTTCCATTGCCCAAGTGCCAGAGGCTCCGCCGCCAGGACGGCCTCGTAGAGCGCCCGGACGCCGTGCCGGGCGACTTCGGCCTTGGCCGCGAAATCCCCGGCGAGGTTCTCGGCTGAGAGCGCCTTTGCGGCGGTCCGTCTGGGCTGCGACCGGCGTTTATCCATGCGAGCCCATTGTCGTCGCGGCCGGCGGCCTCGGCAAGGTGAGCCGCAATTTGCCAGCCACCGGGGGAACCTGGTTCCGGCGAGAACTGGCACCCGGGACACCCAGCCGGCAGATTCTCAGAACCTGGATGGCCCCTCCGGAGGGGTGCATTTGGTCGGGGGGACGCTCTGTACTCCGTAGCGGGTCTGGAGGCGGTGCGCGTCAGAAACAGAAGAGCCCGACTTGCTGGCCACGGCTCGTCCCAGGGCGAGAGTGCCAGGTGGGGACTCGACTGGTGCACATCGGGGCCGGACTGCCCCGGATGCCCCCGCACCTCCGTGTCGAGAATGGTCGTATTTCGAGACGCCCAAGCAAAGGCTACGCTTGTGGGAACGACACGGTATCCGTCCGTGATGGCGGTCAGGGCTCACTTGCGTGGCCGGCTCGTCCGACCACGGCCCTCAAAGAAGCGTGTCGACCCGCGTTGAGCGCATCGTCGCTAGAGGTGCAGAAACTTCCCGTCGACTTCGCAGTCCCGGCAAACAGAGAGTGCGCCGGGTCCGGTTCTTGGGCGAAATCCTCTTGTTCGGCCCTCATAGTTTCGACAATAGGAAGAGGTTTCGACAATAGGAAGAGGTTTCGACAATAGGAAGAGGTGCTGAGTTACTCTTAACACATGAGGGGCTGTCTCCAATTGCTAGCACCGTTGAAGCTGGGCATCTTGGGGAAATCCGGCAAGCGACTTGCCGCATCCCAGACCTGTGCGACAGGCCCTGAACGCCGGTTTTGAAGGACCACCGTGCAGTTCAGGGCAATCCCGCAAGCGGTGTGTGCGAATTCAAGAGACCCTCTGGAACAGCCAGTGATACTACCACCAAACAGTTTTCGGGCCGCGTTGCGTCAACTTTGAGATCTCACACTCCTCGTTCCCACGCTCTGCGTGGGAACGGGTCACCACGACGCTCCGCGTCGCAAATCAGGACGCAGAGCGTCCACCGGCTGCGTTCCGACGCGGAGCGTCGGAACGAGAAACGAGAGCCTCTGAAACAGGCAGGTGATACTGCGACCTTTAATGCTCGGGGAATCCGATATGTGGGAAAGGAAGAGTCTATTCAGTTGGGCAGCGATCGCTGGTGCGCTGATTTGCGGACAGGTTCTTTTGATGGGGAGCGCGAGTTCTGCGCTCGGGCAGAGTGGGCTCGAGCAGGATGCCACCGCTCACCTCTTTGTGCCCCGTTCCTGGATCACGCGGTGGTACGTCCGCGCGGAATACCTGGCTTTGTGGGCCACTGGCAATCCTCTGCCCGCGTTGGTGACGACCAGCCCGGCCGGCACACCGCTTGTTGACGCCGGGGTGTTGGGCGAACCTGGGACGGAGGTCCTGTTTGGCGATGAGCACGTGGAAGACGACGGGCACCAAGGAGGTCGCTTGACCTTTGGCTATTGGCTGGACGACGCACATACGCGGGCCGTACAAGCCCAACTGTGGGCGGCCGGCATAGCCCGGGACGGGGGGGCAGTAACCTCTGTCGGTGATCCCATTTTCGCCCGCCCCTTTTTCAACACGGAAAACGGCCTCGAGGACGCGCAGCTCGTTACGTTTCCGGGGATCGGCATCGGTGGAATCCAAGCTGACGCAAGAAGCGAGATGTACTCCGTCGACGTATTGGCTCGCTACAACTGGCTCAGCGGCTCCGGCGGGTACCTTGACTTCTGTTGGGGATATCGCTTCTTTCGTTTTCGGGAATCACTGTCGATTCGCGAAACGCTTGTGTCGACGATCGGGGTGTTTGACGAATTCGTCACGGAGAACGACTTTCACGGCCTCGACTTGGGCGCGGTGCTCGGATTGCGACGCGGTCCGTGGCTGTTGGATTTGACAACCAAAGTCGCCCTGGGCGACATGCGCGAAAGACTCGGCATCGAGGGCGCGACGACGGTGGTCGGCAATCCCCCGGTGACCGTTTCCGGGGGCTGGCTGGCCGCACCGAGTAACGTAGGATCGTATACGGACCACGAGTTCGCCGCGATTCCCGAGCTTGGCCTTCGCTTGGCGTTCGTT
>CAZUAM010000035.1:0-1578 GCA_964618095.1 uncultured Planctomycetaceae bacterium
GGCGCTCGACCCCGGCCACCCGTGTTTGGCAAATGGCAAATCTGGAACTGCTGAATTCGGCTGACGCGCGGCCGGGCTTGAGTGGCTGGTTCGCGTAATCTGCGGGTGGTGGTTTCCGAGAGGATTGCGGCGCCGAGAAGAGTATGAGGCGCCGAGGAAGCGAGGACGCCATGAGCGGGAACAAGACACGACGAGAGTTTCTGAAACAGACGGCACTGATCGGTGCGGCCGCCAGCGCCATGCGGGCGGTGGACGGGGCAAATGCCAAGGAAGCGGATCTAGAGCTTCCCAAGATCAAGCTGGGCAGGTTGGAGGTCTCGCGGCTGGTTCTGGGCAGCAATCCGTTCTTCGGGTTCGCCCATCAGCCCGGCGACATCGGCAAACGAATGCAGGAGTACTACACGGAAGAGCGGATCATGGCGGTGATGGACGAGGCGGCGGAGCAGGGGGTGACGGCCGTTTGGACGCCGTGTTACCCCCACTGGGTCCGCCTGTGGAACAAGTACCAAGAGAAGGGCGGCAAGCTGAAGATCTGGATTGGCCAGCCCGACCCGAGCCCCGAACAGATGAAAGATCACATCACCACCGCGGCCAAGAACGGGGCCAAGGCAATCTGTATCCAGGGCGAGCGGGTGGACGAGCAATATCGGGCCGACCAGTGGGAGGTGCTCCGGGAGTGGCTGGAGCACGTCCACGGCTTCGGCTTGCCGGCCGGGATGGCCTCGCACCGACCCGACGTCCATCTGGCTGCCGAAGAGCGCGGGCTGCCCACCGATTTCTACCACCAGTGTTTCTTCCAGCCGGAAAACTACAGCAAGGAGTGTCGCCAGAAGGCCATTGCCACGATCCGGAAGCTGAAAAAGCCGGTGGTGGGATACAAAGTCCTGGCCGCGGGGCGGATTCCGGCGAAAGGAGGTTTTTCCTTCGCTTTCAAGCATCTGCGCCGCAAAGACGGCATCTGCGTGGGCGTGTTTCCCAAGGACGATCCTGATCAAGTGGCGGAGAACACCGCGCTGACGCGGAAACTCACCCGCAAAACTGTGGCTTGACGGGGCTCTCGCGCCAGGTGGTTCGGATGGATTGGGCCGAGAAAGCGCTGGTGGTGCTGAGCATCGTGTTTGGGGCCGGGATGCTCGTGTTGGACCGGGCGGTCGGCCTGCCGGCCTGGTGGATCGTTTGCGAAGGGCCGCTGATCATCGCCCTGGGCGCGGCACTGCTCTGGCTTGCCGCGGAAACGGATCGACAGACGGGAAAGGCTGAGAGCTGAGTATCTGCACCTTCTCGGTCGGTCCACTGGGGAAACCGCGTGGCGATACCGCAATGGCTGCGGGTATTGGCAGGTTGAGGCCGGTCGGGCTGGGCGTCTCCACCGCCTGTCAGCGGAACCATCCGCGACGCGGAGGACCGAAGGCCGTTAGAGCGCCGGCCGGGTTGTCGTAGATGTCGAGCAGCTTGGTCAACCCAGTGATTTTGAATACCTCCTTGATGTCGGGCGAGATGTTGCAGAGTTTGAGCTTCACTTTGTCTTTCTTGCACTGTTTGTGAAGCTGCACGATCTGCCCGATCATACTGGAGGAC